>JAZQOC010000090.1:0-17746 GCA_045627645.1 Lachnospiraceae bacterium | reverse complement strand
GCTGGTTATGAACAGATTGCAGCTTTATTCCTTCAGACAGCAGAAAATGAAAAGGAACACGCTAAGCTTTGGTTCAAGGCTTTAGACGAATTAGGCGATACACCAACTAACCTGCTCCACGCAGCTGAAGGAGAAAACGCTGAATGGACAGACATGTATGAAAGAATGGCGCGCGATGCTGAAGAAGAAGGCTTCACAGCATTAGCTAAGCAGTTCAGAGGCGTTGCCGCTATCGAAAAGATGCACGAAGAAAGATACAGAGCACTCCTCAAGAATGTTGAAGCTATGGAAGTATTCAAGAAGTCTGGCGTAACAATCTGGGAATGCAGAAACTGTGGCCACGTTGTAGTTGGAACAGAAGCTCCACTTGTATGCCCAGTATGCAAGCACCCACAGGCATACTTCGAAGTAAGAAAAGAAAACTACTAAGAAAAATTCTTAGAAACAGAATAAAAAGCAAAAAAGGTACTATGTTATTGGAATATAGTACCTTTTTTATGTAATTATGCCATATATTATTTGATTGGAATAAATTATTATAATAGACGTAGGTTGCACATTGGACAAAGTGTAATATCGATTGAGTTTATATGAGGAGATTATGATTATGAGAAAGAAGCTGATTGGTTGCCTAGCAATGAGCCTTGCACTGGTTACAGTAATAAGTGGTTGTGGTTCAACTACAGCAGAAGCACCTGTTGATGAGAATGGCTCAGGAGTTGCAGAAGAGATTAATGTTGAGATTGCTACTGATGAAGATGAACCAGCTGTAGTAACAGAGGAGAAGACAGCACCTGATACAGTCGATGTGCAGTCACTATTGGATGAAGATACCATGGGATTCGCTGATGGCTATGTATTTGATCTTTCAGAGGTTAAGATCGAAGAACATCAGGATTTTTATTTCAAGATTAGTGGTAGTGAGAGTGTTATAGAAACAGCCACAACCAATGATTTTACAGCATCTGAAGCGGCACAGACTATGGCGGACAACTTAAAGGCTTCTTCAGGTGAGACACCAGTTATGGACTATCATGACGAGGGTGTATATATAACAGGACTATACAATGATGAGATTATGCTTTGTTTCTTAGCTGATGGTCCAGAGACAACATATATTATGAGCATGAGAACAGTAGATACAGAAAATTCTATTAAGATTTTCAATAGTGTTATCTCAGACTTCCTTGCTGGTGGTGCTACTGATTCTTCACTTAGAACAGAGTACGGTCAGGCAGTAGATGGTGATAGCAATCCAGTTGAAACTGACAATGCTGAGCCAGAAGCAATTGCAACTCCGAAGGAAGGTACATATTATAACGCCCCTAAGGGTTATGAGTGTACATACACATGTGACTTCTTTGAAAACTATTGCAATGATGAATACGAGTATCAGTTCAATTTATCTACAGATGATGATCTTTTAGATTTTGCCAAAGGCAAGGCTGATATATATCTTGACCAGAAGATTACCAAGATTACAGAAGTTGATTCGTCTTATGGCAAAGTAGTGATTGGTGAGAGAACTAACGGTGATGGATACTATAGATATCATGCAGTAAGCGCTGATGGAACAGTTAATATAGAATTCAATTCTTACTATAGTGAGCAAATTGATAAGAGTACATGCGAAAAGCTTGTAAAAGATGTACTTAAATAATATTATTAATGAGATAGGAGGGTTGGTTTATGAGTTCAGAAAACAGAGAAAGCAATGATGTAGTATTATTCTTTGTCGGCTTAGTAATGACAGTAGTAGGTGGATACTTGTTTATGCAGAATGTAGAGGTTTATGCAGCAAGTATTTTCAGTTTCCGTTTGATGGGAAGAGATATGGATGGACTGATTTTTGTTCCATTGATTGCCAGCATCATCTTCCTGTTCTATAAATACAATGTAGTTTCAAAAATATGTTGTGGACTTAGTTTAGTAATTATAATTGCCAATGTAATTATGAATCTTCGTTTATACTGGAGAGCAACATCACTTTTTGCAACATTAGTTATATTTATCCTGATATTTGGCGGAATTGGACTTCTTGCAAAAGTGTTATTTGCTAATCCTTCAGGAAAGCACGGAAAGAAATATTAGGCTTAAAATTGATTATATAAATCAAAATATAATGAAGAAGCTTCTGGTTGTCAGGAGCTTCTTTTTTTTGAGCCAAGGGGACGAGGTTAGTGGCTCATTTGGAAGATAAGGAGAACTATTATTGACTCTGTACGCAAATATGCGTATATTAAAAATAGAGGTGACGATTATGGAACTGAGTAAGATGAGAGAAGAAATTGGCTTGACGCAATCAGAACTGGCTGCAATTAGTGGTGTGAATCTTCGCAGTCTTCAGGATTATGAGCAAGGCCACAAATCGATAGCAAGCGCAAAGGGAGAGACTCTGATGCGATTAAGTTGTACTTTGGGATATAGTGTGGAAGATATCTTAAGGGATAGCTGTAGTTATATAGGCATAGAAAACGGCGATGAAGATAGCATGAGAACGCGTATCATGGCATATGAGAAAATGTTAGCCGATAGAAAGAAAAAAGAAGTACATTTTCCTATCATAGAGGCAGATGATTATGTAGATATGAGTAGAATATATCCTACCAAGCAAGCGTATGTTAAGCGTGTATTGTCAGAATTAAGATTTGATAAAAGAGTTACGTCGTTGAGGCTTTTTGGCAGTAGTATATCTATGGCGTGCCATAAAGAGAGTGATATAGATTTTGCTGTGGGAATTTTAGACCAATCCAATAAAGCACGTAATGCCATATCTGAAAGCATACAAGCGGCTTGCAATTGGAAAGCAGATATTATTTGGATGGATCATTTGAATAAGGATGATCGAATATATAGTGATATAATGAAAGGTGTAGTTCTTATATGAGCAAATTATTATCACGAGCAGAAGTTGCACTCGATAATGCGGAGCATAATTTTGGAAGAATACAGATAGATGATTGTTATTTGGATGCCTGCTGTTATAATCTACAACAGTCCATAGAATTTTCATTGAAATTTATCGTAGAGATGACAGGAGAGTCATATGCAGAGAACCATGATATTAGAGCTAATATCAATATATTAAATAGAGTAGAATATCATGTTTCATATGAAAAAGAGTTGAGAAATATGGCATCGACTTTGTATTCATGGGAGACAGAGAGCAGATATAGAGACTCATTTGTTGCGGTCATAGAAGATGTAAAGGACGCATTTGTATATGCAAAAGCTTTATTAAAGGAAGCACAAAGTAAAATTGTTATGTAGCTGAAAAATATAAAAAGCAGTGGTTTTAGACGGACATAAGAGAGGGTATATATGGAGAATAAATCGTTGATAAATGAGATACGCGAAAGCATTAATCAGATTATAGTTGGCAAAAGTGATGTAGTAGATCAGGCACTTATTTGTCTTTTGGCGGATGGTCATTTACTTATAGAGGATGTTCCAGGAGTTGGAAAAACTACTCTTGCTAAAGCGATAGCAGGAACATTGGGACTTGAGTTTGGACGAATACAGTTTACACCAGATACATTGCCAAGCGATGTGGTTGGACTTTCTGTTTACAATATGAAAACCAGTGAATTTGAATATAAAGAAGGAGTTGTTATGAATCAGCTTATATTAGCTGACGAAATCAATAGAACTCCTCCTAAAACTCAGGCCAGCTTGCTTGAAGCTATGTCTGAGAAACAGATAACGGTAGATGGAAATACATATGCCCTTCCAAATCCTTTTATGGTGATTGCAACTCAGAATCCTGTTGAATATCTGGGAACATATCCGCTTCCAGAGGCTCAGCTTGACAGATTTATGATGAGAATCTCCATGGGTTATCCATCACCTGAGGATGAGATTGAGATGGCAAAGCTGGAACTTAAGAAGAATGTGAGCGGCGAAGAAGCCACAACTAAAACTGCCAAAGCAATCAGCGTTTCAGATTTGATTGCCATGAAAAAAGAGGTTTCTGAAGTGACTGTCAAGGATGAACTCCTGGCATACATGGAAGAGATTGTTAACCTTACAAGAAAAGATGGAAAGATTAGTCTTGGTGCGTCACCTAGAGCACTAATTGCTTTAGTTCGCGCATCCATGGCCAAGGCATATCTGTCAGGAAGAGATTTCGTCACTCCTGATGATGTTAAGGCTGTAGCAATCAATGTGTTAGCTCATAGAATCGTACTGTCAGCAGAAGCAAGAATGCGACAGGAAGATGTAACTGGCATATTGAAGAGTATTATCCTTAAGGTAAAGGTTCCTGTATGAAGTCAAGACTGACGTTGTATTTCGTACTTTTGATAGGATCAATTGTACTGATATCCTGCTTTGGTGGAACTGTGAGCTATGCGCTGTTCTTTGCGATGCTCTTAATACCAGTATTGTCTTATGGATATTTGCTCACGGTGTTAGCTGGATTTAAAATATATCAGAAGATAGATAGCAGGGACGTGGTAACACACGTCCCAATGGGCTATTATTTCATATTGAAAAATGACGGTTTTGTGTCATTTTCTTCTATTCAGATTCGCATGTTCTCTTCATTTTCAGATATTGAAGAACTGCCATCTGATTCTGAATTCTGCCTTCTTCCAGGGGAAGAGTATCGTTTTGACACCCGAATATTTTGCAAATACAGAGGTGAATACGAGGTAGGAATCAAGGAGATTATTCTTACGGATTTCCTAAAATTGTTTAAATTAAAATATCGATTGCCAAGTACCATCAAGGCTATAGTTATGCCCGCAGTAATTTATGTGGACAGCTTAAGAGGCTTTGATGAAGCTAATTCACTGTCAGCAAAAGAGACGGCCTATGGAGATGGGATGGATGTTGTAGTAAGGGATTATGTCACAGGCGACAGTTTAAGACGAATCTCGTGGAAAGCAACTGCAAGGGAAAACCATCTTATGACAAGGGTCGCATTGGGCGAAGAGAAACAGGGTATTGCTATAGTGCTTGAGCAGAGAAGATACAGTAATAATATTTATGAGTATCTTCCAACAGAAGACAGGCTTTTAGGGACATTTCTTGCTACGGCCATGTACTTGATTGGCAAGGAGGTTCCTGTAGATATTGTAAATGAGAACTCCGCGGAGCGAATTGAAACAAAAGCCAGCTTTAATAGTTTTTATTCTGGACTTGAACATTATCATTTTCAGGAAAATTATGTTCTTGAGAGAGTTTTAGAAACTAATGTAGCCAGATTGTCTCAGTACAAAATAGTAATGTTGTTTGTACAGGAAATGACAGAGGCAGAATTAATAAGTGTCAAGCAGCTTTCGGACAATGGAACATATGTCATGATTTATGTGATGGGAGATTGTGAGAAAGAATCTGAGTATGTAAGAATGCTTGGCAATAATTCCTTTAGAGGGAAAGTTATATCTGTGCGGTTAGATACGAGTATAGAGGAGGTGCTGTCATGAGAGAGTACCTGAACAACAAGGCCTTGTATCGAGCATATTACATTGCAGTCATTGCGCTTTTTGCCATCTCAGCCTATGGCGAAAAACTACTCACGGGAGAAACTGAAGCTGCTAAGATTATCATTGCCCTTGTAGCATCGGTATATGTGGCATTTTTGATTTCGTCTTCAAAAATAGTAAAGCTTATTATGTCCACAGCTGTCCTGGCTTCAATCGTTGGAACAATATTAATTGGTGGATCTCAAATAAGAGAGTGGTTTGAAAATTATATTTATACCTTACAAACAGGGGCGGTAAGTCCTGATGAACTGCTGCCAGTATCCTATCAGTATGCACAAATTATTCTTGTGGTTATTGCAGCGGGAATTGTAGCAATTCTTATTGATAAGCTGGCGGTAATCAAATATATCACAGCCATAGGACTGATAGCTTTGCTGATTTGGGAGATGAGTAAAGAGACTGACTTTAGCCATCCGGGAACAGTGTTTGCTATCACATTTATCTTCACAGTATTATTAGAGCTGATTCAGAAGAGTTGGAAGAAGCGCGTTAAAGCAGATATAGAGAGCTATATTGTAAGCCTGCTGCCAGTAATCATTGTATATATGTTGGTTATGCTTGTGATGCCAAACTCTGACAAGCCTTATGACTGGCATTATACCAGGGGCATGTATGAGAGAATCTGTGACAAAATCGACAAAATTCACTTTAACTTTGGAAAGAAGAATGAAGAAAACTTCGTTACATCCATGGCAGGCTTTTCTGATTCCAACAATTTCTTTGGAGACAATGAGGATAATCAGAATTTTATAATGACCATCAAGGGTGACTCAAGAATGGTTTCCAACCTGTATTTGACAGGAAGAATATATGATACATTTTATGGCAATGGCTGGTCCCAGACCAGAGAGGAAACTGCCAAGGACAGATTCATCGATACCCTGGAAACTTTTTATGCGGTTAGAAATTATGACAAAGAGCACATGGGGGATTATATTGTTAGGTCGAAAATCAATGTTACCTTTGGTAATTATCACAGTGGGTATACTTTTATGCCCCTAAAGACTCTCGAGTATTTTGATGATGACCAGAAAATGATTCTATATTCTGAGGAAAATGTGCTCACCAGCAAACGACGAGACTATGGGGATAAATATTCCTTTGCCTTTTATCAGATTAATATGAAGCCTGAAAGAATCGATGATTTAGTTGAGGTAGCGGGTGATCTTGAAAATGAGGACACCTGGAAGTCACTGCTTGGGGGCTATAAGATATACAGCTTTGGTTATGATGCCAAGATGAAATATGACCAGAAACTTAAAGAAGACTATTCTCAGATCATCAATCTGTCAGAAGATATGACCAAATGGGTCAATAATGCTCTGTACGGCGTTGAAGGAGACTATCAGAAACTTAAGAAACTTGAGGAAGCCTTGAATCAGTTTGAGTATGATATGCATCCTGGTGCCCTTCCAGAGTCAGTTAAGACGGGAGAAGATTTTCTTGATTATTTTGTATTGGAGAGTCAGAGAGGGTATTGTACCTACTTTGCCACTGCTTTTACATTGTTAGCAAGATCCCAGGGCTATCCTGCAAGATATGTGGAAGGCTTTTGCGTTCCTATGATTGATGAGACAGCCAGAGTAACTGGAAGAATGGCCCATGCCTGGTCAGAGGTATATATTGATGGCTTTGGCTGGATACCATTTGAGCCAACACCAGGATATGGTGAACTCAGATACACATCCTGGGATGGTAATTCTATTGAGGAGCAGAAGGAAGCAGCTAGGGAGAAGTATTTGGAATTACAAAATCAGATGAACCAGGAAGAGGACAATGAGACTCAGGACACTGAGTTGCAGACTAATAATGATGCAGGGATAAATCAGGAGTTGCTCATTTTTATATGCAGACTTATTGGAATAATTCTTGCCAGCATAGACTGTTGTGCTGTTGTAATAATGTTCTTTGCATGGCTTAGATATAGCAGATTAACATTGGCAGAGAAGTACAGTTCGAAGGTCAATGAGAATTTGCGACTGATGAGTTTTATGGGCATCCGCAGAAACATCAATGAAACATTTGAAGAATATAGATGCAGAATTGATGAAATGGATTATTTTAATGATATAATAGATACAGAATTTCTGACAGATTATGAATATGTTCTGTATGGTAATCATGAGGCCACTGAAGAGTATCTGGATAGAGCTTGCAAGGCCAATGCGAAACTTAAAGATAATCTGTTTGTTTTTTCAAATAAGAAAAAGCAGAAAGTAGAAAGCAATCAATGATTTCACTCAATGACTATTTATACAGTGGGGATACGGTTCCCAAACTGTTACACAAATACTATGTAGATATGCGAAATGTTGCCATGGAAACTGGCAGCGCCATTGACAGTGCCCACTGTAGTCTTATTATGCAGCAAATCGATATATTGGAGCATAATGATTTTCTGACATCCCAGTCACAGAGACTTAGGGAGTTCTATAAGGAAATGGCAAAAAGATATCCGGATTTGTCATTTACCTTCAAAGGAAGAATAAAGTCTGTTATCAGAACAGAGTCGAAGTTCAATGGATACATAGTCAATCATGTCAGCAAGTATTACAAGCTGCATGGAGAATTTCCAGCGGAAGAAGACCTTAAGGAAAGAGTCAGTGCCTTCAGGGATCTGATCGCGTACAGAATTATCATCAGCATGCCAAGATGTCATATGGACAGCCAGGATGCTAAAGAAAAAATAGAAATCCGACTGTTGTATGAGATTGCAAATATCTTCCCAGCATTTATTGAACAGTATGGATTCACAGTCAAGGAATCGGAAATTGAAGATGGCGAGCCTTCTGAATATCTCAATGAAGATGTCAGAAAGTATTACAAGGACTATGTCGCAAATCCAAGCAGATATGGTTACAAGTCCCTGCATATAACACTCTATGACAACCTGACAAAGTGCCACGTCGAGGTACAGATTAGGACTAAGGAGATGGACGATTATTCTGAGATCGGTCCAGCCAATCACTTAGGCTATGAGAAGCGACAGGAAAATGAGAGATCCGCAAGAAACAAGATTCCAAAGGGAGTCTGCAGATATTTTGATGAAGCCTATGAAAGAGGAATGCTGTTGCAGAGTCTCGACCTTTCAAAGATTCAGGTGGATATGTTTGGCGCAATAGATAACAGACTTATCAATGACTGTTGTGGACTGTTCAGAGGACGACTCATTTTACCATATGAGCATCTCTCAAGGTTCCAAAATGACATTGTGGATTAGGCTATTTAGTATCTAAAAAATTAGAGTATCCGGGCAATTATTAGTGAAAAGTACTGATTGACTTTTTACCCCTTAAAGTATAAACTACCAAGTAATGAAGCAAAGGCGCTTCGAGATGATTCTCGAGGTGCCTTTATTTTTGTGAAACGGTTTATCTGATTGGTTTGTGCCGGATGGCAGGAGGTCATTATGTATATGACAGACGATAAATTACATGAAGAATGTGGTGTATTCGGAGTTTGGAGTACTGATAATATTAATGCTTCACAATGGATATATTTTGGACTTGTAGCTCTGCAGCACAGGGGCCAGGAATCTGCAGGAATAGTTGTTTGCGATACGAAGGGACCAATCGGTAATATTTGTTCTCACAAAGGTATGGGGCTTGTGAGCGAGGTATTCCATGGAGATACTCTTGAGAAATTAAGAGGCAATATTGGAATAGGACATGTAAGGTATTCAACAGCTGGAGCAAGCTGCGTGGAAAATGCACAGCCATTTTCACTAAACTATGCCAAGGGAACGCTGGCATTGGCTCACAATGGAAATATAACCAATGCGACTGAGATGAAAGAGTCACTTCAGGCAGAGGGAGCAGTGTTTAACGGGACCTCGGATTCTGAAGTAATTACATATAGAATAGCAAAGGAACGTATGGTAACAGATTCGGTGGAGAGTGCTGTTGCTAATGTTGTAAAAGAGCTTAAGGGTGGGTATGCCCTGCTCATTATGAGCCCACAAAAACTTATTGGTGTAAGGGATCCGCTTGGACTTAAGCCACTTTGTCTGGGTAAAAAGGATGATTCATATATCCTTGCTTCAGAGACAGCAGCAATCACAGCTGTAGATGGAGAATATGTAAGGGATATTCTGCCAGGAGAGATGATTACTATTACAAAGGATTCTATTGAATCTACTATGGTAATTGAAAGTGAGAAGAAGGCTCATTGTATATTTGAATATATTTATTTTGCAAGACTGGATTCGAAAATTGATGGAATCAGTGTATATGATGCAAGGTTAAATGGAGGAAAAGCATTGGCAGACAGATACCCTGTTGAGGCTGATGTTGTAACAGGTGTCCCAGAATCGGGATTAACTGCTGCTGTAGGTTATGCAGAGCAGTCAGGAATACCATTTAAGCTTGCTTTTTCTAAAAACAGCTATGTAGGACGAACATTTATTAAGCCAACTCAGGCAGAAAGAATGTCCGCAGTACATATGAAATTAAGTGTAATAGAAAGCGTCGTAAAGGATAAGCGAGTAGTGCTTATTGACGACTCAATAGTAAGAGGAACAACCATTGCCAATTTGATCAAGATGATGAGAAAAGCAGGCGCAAAAGAGGTACATGTGCGAATCAGTTCGCCGCCATTCCTCTATCCATGCTATTATGGAACAGATGTGCCATCACATCAGGAACTTATTGCCAATGAGTACTCAACAGAACAGATAAGAGAACGAATCGGAGCAGACTCGCTGGGTTATATGTGCCTTGAGGATTTTCATCGTATGACTGGAGATCTACCAATCTGCAAAGCATGTTTCGACAATAATTATCCTGTATAGTGGTTTAGAAAGAGGTGAATGATATGGAAAAAAGGAAGATTGTACTGGAAGATGGTTCCGAGTACATCGGAACTGGATTCGGCTCGACGCAAGATAAGATGGTCGAGATCGTATTCAACACATCCATGGTAGGTTACCAGGAGATTATTTCAGATCCAAGTTATACCTATCAGGCAGTTGTAATGACTTATCCATTGATAGGAAATTACGGCATGTGTGACGAAGATTATGAGACTTTGATCCCAACAATTTCAGGCCTTGTTGTCAAGGAATACTGCGATTATCCATCAAACTTCAGAAGTACTGCGACACTGTCAGAAGTGATGGAAAAATATGGAATAGTTGGTGTATCAGGTGTAGATACAAGAAAACTAAACAGACATATCAGAGATGTAGGAAGCTGTAAGGCATATATCGTTTCAGAGGAAATGAGTACAGAAGAAGCAGTGAAGGCACTCAAGGAGTGGGTTCCAGTAGACGACGCTGTTTCAAAGGTAAGTACAAAGAAGATATACAATGCCGGTATGATGCCGGGAGATGGCGATTACAAGCATGTTGTAGCAATAGACTGTGGCATGAAGAGAAACATTTTACGAGAAATGGCACTCAAGGGATGTGCTATTACTGTTGTGCCATGGAATACCTCAGCAGACGATATTCTTGCGCTTAAGCCTGACGGAGTTTTCATTTCCAATGGACCAGGTGACCCAACATCAGTTCAGGAAACAATCGCCACAATAAAGGAACTTATTGGCAAGAAACCAATCTTTGGTATCTGTCTGGGACATCAGATTATTTCTCTTGCCTATGGCGCAAAAACATATAAGTTAAAGTTTGGACACAGAGGTGGAAATCATCCTGTTAAGAACCTTAAAAATGACAAAATCGAAATTACTTCACAGAACCACTCTTATGCTGTAGACAATGACAGCCTTGCAGGCACAGGACTGGTTGCTACACATATCAATCTTCTTGATCAGACAATTGAGGGTGTAGAGTGTGTTAAAGATAAGGTGTTCTCTGTTCAGTACCATCCTGAAAGTGCACCAGGTCCTCAGGACAGCTCATATTTATTTGATGAATTTATTAAACTGATGAGTGAGGAGGATTAGGATTATGCCAAAGAGAACGGATTTAAAGAAAATTTTAGTAATTGGTTCTGGTCCAATAGTAATTGGTCAGGCAGCAGAATTTGACTATGCGGGAACTCAGGCGTGTCTTTCTCTTCGCGAAGAAGGTTATGAGGTTATTCTTTGCAACTCAAACCCTGCAACCATCATGACAGATGAATCTATCGCAGATAAGGTTTATATGGAGCCACTTACACTTGAATTTGTGGCTAAGATTATTCGTATGGAAAGACCAGATGCTATCTTACCAGGTATCGGTGGACAGACTGGACTTAACCTTGCCATGCAGCTTGAGAAAAAAGGTGTCCTCAAGGAGTGTGGCGTAGAGCTTCTTGGTACAAAGATTGAAAGTATCGAGCAGGCTGAAGACCGTGAGATGTTCAAGGAATTGTGTGAGCAGTTAGGCGAACCTGTACTTCCTTCTCTTATTGCCAATAACATGGAGGAAGGTCTTGATGCTGTTGAAAAGATTGGTTATCCGGTTGTAATTCGTCCAGCATTTACCCTTGGTGGTACCGGTGGCGGATTTGCGGAAAATGACACAGAATTCAAGGAAATCATGAAAAATGCCCTTGAGCTTTCACCAGTTCATCAGGTCTTGGTTGAGAAGAGTGTAAAGGGCTATAAAGAAATAGAATACGAAGTAATGCGTGACAGCAATGACACAGCGATTACTATCTGTAACATGGAAAATATCGACCCAGTTGGTATCCATACAGGTGACTCTATAGTTGTATGTCCTTCACAGACACTGACTAACAAAGAGTATCACATGCTTCGTGACAGTGCGCTCAAAATTATTCGTGCCCTTAAGATTGAAGGTGGATGTAATGTACAGTTTGCCTTAGATCCTAAGTCGTTTAAGTATTATTTGATTGAGGTTAATCCACGAGTTTCAAGATCATCAGCTCTTGCTTCAAAGGCCAGCGGATATCCTATAGCCAGAGTATCTGCCAAGATAAGTGTAGGTCTTAGACTTGATGAGATTCCACTTGCTAATACTTTGGCAAGCTTTGAGCCAGCACTTGACTATGTTGTATCAAAGATGCCAAGATTCCCATTTGACAAGTTCAATGATGCTAACAATACCTTAAGTACACAGATGAAGGCTACCGGCGAAGTCATGAGTATCGGTAGAACAGTTGAGGAAAGCTTGCTTAAGGCTATCAGATCACTGGAAATCGGAGTGTATCATTTGCATAGCCGTAAGTTTGATAACTGGTCACTGGAAGAACTTGAGAAGTATATTCCAATTGGTACAGATGACAGAATATATGCTATCGCAGAAATGCTTAGACGTGGCGTGACAATTGAAGCGATTGCCAAGTCAACTGGTATTGATGAATTCTTTGTACGTAAATTCAAAAATATAGTTGATATGGAAGAGGTTGTTAAGACAAATATCAAGGATATTACTGTACTTTCCCAGGCTAAAGAGATGGGCTTCTCTGACAGAGTTATTGGCGATATGTGGTCTATGACAGCCCATGAAGTATTTGATCTTAGAAGAGCGAATGGTATTATTCCAGTCTATAAGATGATAGATACCTGTGCATCCGAGTTTGAGAGTTATATACCATATTTCTACTCGACATATGAAGATGAAAATGAGTCTATTATCTCTGAAAAGAAAAAGATTATTGTACTTGGTTCCGGACCAATCAGAATTGGCCAGGGTGTAGAATTTGACTACTCAACAGTACATGCTATAAAGACAATTAAAGCATCCGGATATGAAGCTATTATTATCAATAACAATCCGGAGACTGTATCTACAGATTACACAACCTCAGACAAACTCTATTTTGAGCCACTTTGTGTTGAAGATGTTATGAACATCGTGGAAATGGAAAAGCCTGAAGGTGTTATAGCAATTCTTGGTGGACAGACAGCTATTAACCTTGCAGATCCACTTATGGAATATGGTGTAAAGATTATTGGTACAGACTGCGCTGCTATTGATAAGGCGGAGAACAGGGATTCGTTTGAAAAGCTTCTTAAGGATCTCAATATTCCACAGCCTAAGGGTGTAGCTGTAACTAACATTGAAGATGGTGTTAAGGCTGCAAATGAAATTGGATATCCAGTATTAGTTCGTCCAAGTTTCGTACTTGGTGGACGTGCAATGCAGATTGTGTCAAAAGAAGAGGATATGAGACACTACTTAAAGACTGCGGTTGAAGTAGATGAGGATAAACCTGTTCTTGTTGACAAATATATCAGAGGTAAAGAGGTGGAGGTTGATGCCATCTGTGACGGACATGATGTATTTGTTCCAGGTATTATGGAACTTGTAGAGAGAACAGGTGTCCATTCAGGCGACTCAATCAGTGTATACCCACCATTCAGTATTTCTGACAAAGTTAAGGGTACAATTTTACAGTATACAAAGAAGTTAGGACTCGGAATTGGTATTGTTGGTTTGTACAATATTCAGTTTATTGTAGATTCTAATGATGATGTTTATATCATTGAGGTTAACCCAAGATCCTCAAGAACAGTACCATTCCTGTCAAAGGCAACAGGTTATTCACTGGCTGATATAGCAACACTTGCAATCCTTGGCGTAAGCTTAAAGGAGCAGGGCCTGTTTAATCTCTATGCAGAAGAAAGAGACAGATGGTGTGTAAAGGCTCCAGCTTTCTCATTTGCCAAGTTAAAGGGTATGGATGCATATCTTTCACCAGAGATGAAATCAACAGGTGAGGCAATCGGATACGACTCAACACTTCACCGAGCTATGTACAAGGCTTTGGTAGCATCTGGAATTAAACTAAGAAATTACGGAACAATTATTGTATCTTTGGCAGACGAGGATAAGATTGAAGCAATGCCACTCATTAAGAGATTCTATGACATGGGCTTCAATATAGAGGCAACTTCCCTTACAGGAAAGTATCTTAAGGATTACGGTATCAAGACCAGAATCAGAAAGAAACTCTCTGAAGGAAGTACAGAAATCCTTGAAGCTATCAAGAGTGACAGTGTAGCTTTCGTAATCAACACCAGAGCAATTCTGTCAGGTGTTCACTACGAAGATGGTGGAGCGATCAGAAGAACAGCCACAGAGAACAACGTAACAATGTTTACATCACTCGACACAGTAAAAATATTATTGGATGTTTTGGAAGAGCAGACAATTAAGGTATCAACAATATTCTGATGAATTGAAAAACAATTGTTTTGAAAATTTTTTAAAAAACTTGTTGACAACATAAAAAGTTGGGTTTATAGTACGATACATAAAAAGCAAAGGCGCTTTGAACAGAAATGTTCAAGGCGCATTTTTATTTTGATTAATTATCTGAGAGGAGAATGAATTATGGAAAAGACAATCCCTGAACTTTACGGAAGCCTCGTATTCAGTGACAAGGTAATGAGAGAAAAACTTCCAAAAGACATGTACAAAGCTTTGAGGAAGACAATCGATAATAATTCACATCTTGAAGTTGATGTAGCCAACGCAGTTGCAGTAGCAATGAAACAGTGGGCAATAGAAAATGGAGCAACACATTTTACACATTGGTTCCAGCCACTTACAGGACTTACAGCAGAGAAGCATGACAGTTTCATTAGTCCAGAAGGCAATGGCGAAGTAATCATGGAATTCTCTGGTAAGGAACTTATCAAAGGTGAGCCAGATGCTTCATCTTTCCCATCAGGTGGTTTAAGAGCTACATTCGAAGCAAGAGGATATACAGCATGGGATCCTACTTCACCAGCATTCATTAAGGACGGAACACTTTACATTCCAACAGCTTTCTGTTCATACAGCGGTGAAGCACTTGATAAGAAGACACCACTTCTTAGATCTATGGAAGCTCTTAACAATGAAGCAGTTAAGATGTTAAAGCTTCTTGGAAAAGAAGAAGTATATAGCGTAAGCACAACAGTAGGTCCAGAGCAGGAATACTTCTTAATTGACAAAGAAGATTTCAAGAAGAGAAAAGACCTTATCTTTACAGGTAGAACATTACTTGGAGCTATGGCACCAAAGGGACAGGAAATGGAAGACCATTACTTTGGTAACCTTAAGCCAAGAGTTGCAGCATACATGCATGAGCTTGACGAAGAACTTTGGAAGCTTGGTATTCCAGCTAAGACAAAGCATAACGAAGTTGCTCCTTGTCAGCATGAGTTAGCTCCAGTATTTGATACAACTAACGTAGCAGTTGATCACAACCAGTTAACAATGGAAATCATGAAGAAAGTTGCTGAGAAGCATGGTTATATCTGCTTACTTCATGAGAAACCATTTGCAGGAATCAATGGTTCTGGTAAGCACAACAACTGGTCAATGAGTACAAATACAGGTGAGAACTTACTTAACCCAGGTAAGACACCAGGTGAGAACGCACAGTTCTTATTATTCCTTTCAGCAGTTATTAAGGCAGTTGATGATTATGCAGATTTGATGAGATTATCAGTTGCAAGTGCTGGAAATGACCACAGACTTGGTGCTAACGAAGCACCACCAGCTATCATCTCAATTTTCTTAGGTGATGAGCTTACAGCAGTAATTGAAGCAATTGAGAAGGATCAGTACTTTGGAAAATCTGAAAAGATTGTTATGGAGACAGGCGCAAGCGTACTTCCTCATTTTGCTAAGGATACAACAGATAGAAACAGAACTTCACCTTTCGCATTTACAGGTAACAAGTTCGAGTTCAGATCTCTTGGTTCATCTGCATCAGTTGCAGACCCTAACATTGTACTTAACACAGCAGTTGCTGAATCACTTGCAGCATTCTATGAAGAACTTAAAGATGTTGCAGCAGATAAGCTTGCAGATGCAGTTCATGCAATTGTTAAGGATACAATTATTAAGCATAAGAGAGTAATCTTCAACGGTAACGGATATGCAGAAGCATGGGTTGAAGAGGCAGCTAAGAGAGGCTTATACAACTATCGTTCAACTCCAGATGTATTGCCAGTATTTATCGAAGATAAGAATGTTGACTTGTTTGTTTCACACAGCATTTATACAGAGAGCGAGATTCACTCACGTTATGAGATCTTACTTGAGAATTATGCTAAGACAATTCACATTGAAGCTAAGACAATGTCAGATATGTTAACACATCAGTTTATGCCAGCTGTTATGAGCTTCATTGATTCACTTACAACAGTTGCAGCTAAGAAAAAGCAGATTTCTGATTCAATCTCATGCAAGGCAGAGATTAAGAAGATTGAGCAGCTTACAGCTTGGTATGAGCAGTTAGATACATTAAATGACAAGTTAGTTGCTGATCGTTTGACAGCAGAGGCAATGACAGACAGTCTTGCACTTGCTAAATTCTATCAGGAAACAATTCTTGCAGATATGGCTGAGATTCGTGCAGTAGCAGATGCAGCAGAGGAAGTTATCCCAGCTGAGATGATGCCATATCCAACATATGCAGATATGTTATTCTACGTATAATATTATATAGTAATTCAATTTACGCAAAGGCGCGTTTCTCTCAGGATTACCTGAGGGGGGCGCGTTTTTATATTTATGAGAGGAGAAATTATTATGGCAGAAGAATTAGTTCAACAGATTTCTGACTTAGTGTCAGGCCAAGTATTTGGCGTATGGTTTTTAATAGGTGCCGCATTGGTATTTTTCATGCAGGCAGGTTTCGCAATGGTAGAGACAGGTTTTACCAGAGCAAAGAATGCAGGTAACATTATTATGAAGAACCTCATGGATTTCTGTAATGGTACAGTAATGTGGTTCTTAATTGGATCATCATTTATGCTTCCAGCAGCAGAGGGTACATCTGATTTCCACGGAATTTTCGGATTACCAAACTTCTCAGTATTTAGTGATTATTCAAACTTTAGTTTTTCAAACTTTGTATTTAACTTAGTATTCTGTGCTACAACAGCTACAATCGTATCTGGTGCGGTAGCAGAAAGAACAAAGTTCTCTACTTACTGTATTTACTCAGCAATCATTTCTGGTATCATTTATCCAATCGAAGCACATTGGGTATGGGGCGATGGTTTCTTAGTAAATTGGGGATTCCATGATTACGCTGGTTCAAACTGTATTCATATGGTTGGTGGTATCTGTGCTTTGATCGGTGCATGGATGTTAGGACCTCGTATTGGTAAGTTCAATCGTGACAAAAAGGGTAAAGTTAAGAAAGTAAATGCTTTCCCTGGTAGTAACCTTGTAATTGGTGCTTTAGGTGTGTTCATCCTTTGGTTTGGATGGTATGGATTTAACGGTGCTGCAGCAACTGATATTGACACATTAGGTTCTATTTTCTTAACAACAACAGTAGCTCCAGCCGTAGCAACAGTAGTTTGTATGATTTTCACATGGGCTAAATATGGTAAGCCTGATGTAT
>JAZQOC010000089.1:0-8163 GCA_045627645.1 Lachnospiraceae bacterium | reverse complement strand
GATTCCATTTTGCACATCAGGAAGCAGTGGTATTGGAAATAGCGGTAAGAATCTTGCGACAAATGCAGGCAGTGGAAACTGGCTTGAAGGAAAGAGATTTTCTGCCCAGGTGTCTGAAAACGAATTAAAAGATTGGATTGGTAGCTGTTTGTAAAGAATGATGTCGCCTTTATAGGCGACAATTTTTGTATTTCGTGTAACCATAATTGCAACAAGTGTATATTGACCTAGAAATAGTATAAACATTTCGGTAACATTCAACAAAAAGGAATGGAGGAATGTGATATATGATAAAGGCTGTATATGATTCCATAAAATATGGATTATATAATGGATAAGGTAGTTTTAGTTAGTAAATGTACCAGTTAAATGAGCACATGCAATAATATTACCTGTGTTTCCATCGACATCAGTATCTGCAGATTCGATAAAATTAGCAAATTTCATATTCTGGCCATCTAATGAACCTTTCATTCTATCAATAGGATTTTTTAGTGCGATAACATATATTTCATATGTATGTGTTCCGCCGGCTGGTGGCCATGGACCTACGTATTCTCCGTTTGGAGCCCATCCTTCAGAAAGATTGGTTTCTGTAATATTATATGATTTCCAATGGATCCAGTATTGCATGCTTGTATCTACCATATATATCATATAAAGTGAAGCGCCTTCAACAGGTTCCCATGATAACTGAGGTGATTTGTTCTCACCTTTATCAGTATTAGAAATAATATCATCCCAAGCGCCATTGTGAAGGTTTGCGGATGTGATTTCAAAGTTGGCAAACTGACTTGCCAGATTTTCAGTTTCCGATGCTGCAATAAATTTGTTTTCAGTAGTTGCTTCATTATTTGCGGTATTGTCTTCTGTTTTTTCAACGGAAGACTCATTTTCAGCAGACATATCTGCATTTTCTACAGTATTGTCATGTACCGATGTTTCAGATACATCTCCTCCACATGCACATAGGTTAATACTTATTGTCAGTAACATTAAAAATATAATCTTTTTCATAACAGACTCCTTTATTTTTTCTTTATGTCTGAATTATATATGAATAGAAAATGAGACCGTTAGTAATTATTGCAAAATATATTAGCATTATTTGCATTGAGGTATGATGATTTATATTCAGGTAAGTATGAAGCTTTTGATGAAGTTATTGGATCTACCATTTATCAGGATTATCGTTCTGTTCGTAATTTTATTATGAAGGACGGTTCACTCATAAAATATTGTCAGTTGGAAGATTCTACATATGAAAATATAATGGATATCATTTCAAAGATGAAATATGAACTTAATGAACAATATGATGGATATTGGCCATGTAGAAGCAGATCGTTTTTTCTGGAATTACTTTTTATCTTGAATTCAAGATGTGAAAATGATTATCATTTTCTAATGGATGATTCTGTTCGGATAAACAAAATCATAGCTTTTTTGAATGTTCATATAGATGAGAAGATAACACAGGAGATGATTACATCTGCTTTTCATATCAATAGAAACAACTTGAATAAATTGTTCATGGAAAATCATGGCATGACTTGTCTTGCATATCTTATGAAATTGAGAATGGATTTGTCTAAAATGTTACTGACAGAGACGGAACTTCCGGTTTCGGAGATTGGGAGGAGAGTAAGCTTTACAGATCAGAATTATTTTGCAAGAGTATTTTGTAAGGAGTGTGAAATGTCTCCATCGAAGTATAGGGAGACATATACAATAACTTGAATTAGTTTCAGGCGGTAGCGAAGTAGCTATGGTAATGGGGCTTACAACAGGAAGCTTTGGTGCAGGCTTTGTAGGAGGACTTATTGCGGTACTTGTTTTTGCTTGTGTTATTGTAGGACTTATTTTAAATGCAAATAAACAGCTTGATGCTGAATATGCGCTTAACAAAGCTTAATGTGGAGTAACATCAATTTTTATATTTTTACAGATCCGTCTGACTAGGCGGATCTTTTTATTTTTGCGGGATTATATGGTAAAATGATTCGGTGAAGGAAATTTGTAAAAGAGGTTTATTATGAAAAAACATATTTATCTTATGATTTCGTGTGTATTGATGCTTTGTGTTATCGTGGGATGCGGTAAGCCTGAGGCTAATTCACAGGAGGAGGCTAGAGCAGTAGAGGAAATGACTAACACCGAAGAGGATATAACAGAAGAAGTAACTGTTGACGTATCCAATGAGCAGGAGGAAGTTTCCACTGATACAGAATTAGAAGGTGAAGAAGTAACAGAAACGTTCGAAGATATTGCTATCATGGATAACGCACAGAATAATGGTGGTCATTTTGTCAGCATGTATGATGATATGATTTATTATATAACACCAGATGATATGGCCATGTATGAATCTAGACTGTTTGCAGAATTTATAGACACATATTGTGGCCCAACTTTTTTGATGGCATATAATTGCCAGACAGACGGTGTTGAAGTCATAACGGATGGTCATTTTTTTGGTAAGCTTTTTGTGGCGAAGAATAATCTTTTTGTGAACACCTACGATGAAGAAGCAAAGGATGATAGGTATAAGGTTGCGGTTGTTGATCCAAAGGAGAAAACTTGGGATTACGTCAAGGGTGATACAGTCTTAGGTGGAGATAGCAAAGGTAACTTTGTGGTGACTAGAGGAGATTACGAACAGAACAAGACAAGCTTATATGTATATAAAGACAGAAGTAATGAGAAGCAGATTAGCATAGAGAGATACATTGATTTCATTGGTGTAGAAGATGGATATCTGGTGGTAGCCTGTTATGCGGATGAGGAGTTAGAAAAGAAAGAAATTAGATGTTATGACATCAATGATTCTTTCAAGGAATACAAATTGGGACTTGTTCCAGACCGCGAACTGGAAAGCTATGAAAAGTGGCCAGAATATGAACAGTTCTATGTGGAAGATGGAAAAATGTATCTAAGCGTTTGCTGGTATGAGGGAACTGGTCATTTCTTTGCAGAGCAGGCTGTTGTAAGTGCAGAATTAACTAAAGAGAATTCTATTGTGAAACTAGAATTGCCAGAAAGTGTTTATGCTGAAGAGTATGGACCTAAATTTTGGAGTGTGTTTGAAGGTGAATTAGAGGTTGTTCCAGGAATTACAGGAACAGCTTACTGTACTTACGAAGATGGTGAGTATGGTTACTATGATGCAGAAGGATTCCCTGTAACCAGAGGTACGGGATTTGGTGTTCAGTATGATGAAGATGGTGAGGTTTCTTTCTTGAACGAATGTACTGAATATGTAAATGGACGAATCTGTATGGTAAATAATTACCTTGTCAGAAATCCAGGAGAAGATATTGGCTGGAGATATGCATACATCAGAAAATATACCAGTATATTTATAGAAGAGATGTTTGGCGGAGATGGTCGAAATGTGGAGAACATTGTCAATCAGGACTATCTTGATGAATAAGATTTATTAGTATTAGAAAAGGGAGCAGGAATGATTGTTAATCTATCTTTATTAATATGTGCAACAGTATCATTGATGGTTGGACTTTTATATTTCTATATGGATGCTACCAGAAATGCAGGTAGAGTAATCATGCTGCTATTAGGAATTGGCGCAAGTATCTGGGCGCTTGGCGATGTTGGTTATGGGTTTAGTGTCGATCTGTTATTTGCTCAACGCTGGTTTGTTGTGAACATAGCAGGCTTTAGCCTCTATATTATTGTATTTTTCCTGTACGCGGCCTATGTTACCGGATATGATTCCAAGAAAACAAAGGTGCTCATGACAGTGGGTGTAATTACTGGAATATTAGATGTTATTCTTTTTGCAGCATCTCCTATTCGAGATTTCTATATTGTAAATGGAAGAACCTGCTATACAACAAATTACCACTGGAGTGTTGTATACCATTTTATGTTTGTATTGAGCATATTTGTATATCATTTCGTTATAGGTTGTGTGTGGTATGTAAGAAATAAGAAGGGTCGAATCAAGAAATATTCTTACATAATGGTTATTGCGTATTTGGGTTTATTTTTGTCGGCAATTCCAGACACATTTTTACCATTTTTTAATATCAAATCCTTCCCAAGTTCGGGTTATGGAGTTACAGTTACATACCTTTTAACAGCATTGTTGTCGTTAAAGTATGATGTTTTCGGTGTGTCCAGAGTAGATATATCTGATGTCTTACTTAATCAGAGTCAGACGGGTGTTTTAGTGTATAACGGCAGCAGAGTCTTGGTTAAATTCAATGACTACGCAAAACAGCTTTTAGGCATCCAGGATAAAACAGATCTGGAGGAACTTGTTGTTAGACCAGGTGAAGATTCAAGTATTGAATCAATCTATGAAGGCATGGGGTCTAAATACAATGTAAAAAGTATTAATACAGGCAAATCTTTAGTCTTTACGACTGCTGTTGATAGAGATAAATTCGGTGAGATTAAAAGTACTGTTATCCTTATTGCGGATATGACCAATGAGGAAGAGATGATGGAGAAACTGCGTCTAGCAAACCGCGCCAAGACAGAGTTCCTTGCCAATATGTCTCATGAGATTCGTACACCAATCAATGGAATTGTAGGTATGAATTCTCTGTTCTTACGTCAGGCAAAGACTATCAAACCGGAAACTATATTGGAGTACTCCAACAATATTCATAGGGCAAGTTTGACGCTTTTATCTATTATTAATAACATTCTTGATATCTCAAAGATTGAGTCCGGTAAGATGGAGCTTGCATGCAAGGAATACAATGCGTCAGAAGTAATTAGTGATTGTTACACTCTTGTTGCAGACAGCTGTAAGAATAAAGGTCTGGAATTTAACCTTGAAATTGATGCTAATCTTCCATCAACTTTGTATGGTGATGATATCAGAGTAAGACAGATAATCAATAATCTTTTATCTAATGCTGTTAAGTATACCAACAGGGGATATGTAACTCTCGCTATCTCATTTGCAAAAGAAGAGTCTGATGAGATAAGTGTCAAGATAGAAGTTAAGGACAGTGGAATTGGTATCAGAAAAGATGACATGGGCAGTTTGTTTGCTAATTTTACGCGTCTTGAAGAATATAAGAATAGGAATATATACGGAACTGGTTTGGGGCTTAGCCTTACAAAGCAGTTCGTAGAGTTGATGAATGGTTATATTGAAGTTGAGAGTATCTATGGCAATGGATCCCTATTCAGAGTAGTAATTCCTCAAAGAGTAATAGACAATACACCTATTGGTGATATGAAGAAGCTTTTTGAATCCTACGAAAATTCAAAAGAGTTAGAGGATGATATGCCATTCTTTAACAACGCCAAGGTTTTGGTGGTTGATGACATGGAAGCTAATCTTATCGTTGCGCAGAAACTGATTGAGCAGACTGGTATTCAGGTTGACCTGGCAAGAAGTGGTGCTGAAACTCTTGAGATAGTAAAAGAGAAGAAATACGATGTCATATTCCTTGACCAGATGATGCCTAATATGACAGGTATTGAAACCTTGGAAAATATGAAGAAAATTGCTCATTGTAATGAGGGTACACCTGTTGTGGCTATGACGGCAAATGCGATAGCCGGAGCGCGAGAATTATACCTTGAAAGTGGTTTTGATGATTATATCTCGAAACCTATTTTTGAAAAGCAGTTGTGGGAAATACTTTGTAAGTATATCGAGGAAAGCGACTGTGATAGTTTAGCTAGGAAGTACTCATTTTTAGATACAGATAAGGGCATGGCTGCCTGCATGGATAAGGAAGATCTGTATATCAAGATTTTGGGAGTATACGTAGAAGATCAGAAACTGAAAGAAGTTAAAGAGGAATTCCAGAACAAAAACTGGAAATCTTACAATGTATATGTTCATGGACTTAAGAATGTCTCTGCCAGCATTGGCGCCATGGATTTGTCTCGAATGTTCTATGAGATGGAGATGGCAACCAATGACCTTGAGAATCCTAACCTTGACTATGTATATTCAAAGCATGACGAGTTAGTCAGTGAATATGAAAGAATATTAAAGCTTATAGAAAAGACTTTATAAGTGATGCTCTTTTTGAGCCTGTCGTTCTTTTACCAACTTATAGTTTTCCCATTTCTGGCATACTTTGCCAAAGAATCTTACATTGGCTGGTAAAACTATGTCATGTGGTAAATAGCAGGAATTATCCTGCAAAGACTCGATGTAATCCATATTGACAAGGATTCCTCTTATTAATAGAAGAAAACGATTATCGTATTCAAGCATCTCTGTCACTGATGAGAAGGTCTGGCGCACCTTGTAGGATGTGCCGTCCTTGGCAATGACATTGATGTAATTCGAGTCTGCTGTATAAACTGCCATAATATCAGAATAAGAAATATGTACACGCTCTCTGTTTGATGTAAAATCCAGAGAGTTTTCTTTTTCATTGTTTGGAAGCAAATCGTCCATCAATTGGAAGATTCGTGTTGGGCTAGCTGGCTTACTGATGTAGTCATAGGCATGAAAGCTAAAGGCCTCTAACATATGCTCGTGACTTGTGGTCAAAAAGACCAAAGTTGCAGAAGGATCAATCTCCCTAATCTTAGTTGCGGCTTCTATGCCGTTCATATCATCCATAAATATATCCAGGAAAATTAGCGTATATGAATAAGGTTTAAAGTCTGCCAAAAATTCTTTGGCACTGGTAAATGAGGATACAGAAAAATCCTGAGTATGAATCTTCTTGTACTCATTTAACATCTCCTTTAATATTTCGATTTCCATCTGCATATCATCAATAATAGCTATATTCAAAACCCAATCTCCTCAAGTAGATATTTGCTACTAATACGATACCATAAATGGCTTTTTGATACAATTATTAGCCTGTCAATGCGACTCGTCACTACTTTAGTTGCGACTCGTCACAGAAGTATTGAATCGCAAATTGACATCAGATAATATAGCCACAGATAAAAACAAGAACCCAATAAATAGTATTTACAATCATCTTATTAATGTATCAAACGGAGGGAATTATGAGAAACAGAAACATGAGTAACGACAAGGTAGTTAGAGCAATCGCCCTTGCATTATCAAGCGTACTTGCATCAGGAGCAGTTATGCCAGCAATGACAGCTTACGCTGCAGAGGATGTAGTGGTTGAGACAGTTGAAGAAACTGCAGAAGTTGAGGAAGTTATAGTTGGTGCTGCAGAGGCTAAGGAAGCTATTGCTGAAGCAGTTGTAAGTGAGAATGTGGTTGCTAAGGAAGCACACGCAGTCATCGGATCCAACATTCTTACACAGGAAACAATGGCGGTATTTGCAGATGTAGCAGCAGCTGGAAAGGTTGAATCAGCAGAAGGTATCATTGAAAAGGCAGAGGGTAAAGTTGATAAGAAGCTTTCTGATATTGATACTCAGGAAGATAAATTAGATGCAGCAGTTGCAGCAGTTGATCAGGCAGTTGAAAATGTAAATGAAGCAGTTGATACAACTTCAAGTGAGTTAGGGATAGCAGTTGAAGAAGCAGGAAAGGTTGAGGCAGCAAAGACAGATGCTAAGGCAGCAGCTGACGCAGCAGCAAAAGCATCATCTTCAAGTGTTGCAGAAGAGAACGCTAAGAAAGCTGATGCAGCAGTAAAAGCAGCAGAGGACGCAAAGGACGCAGCAGACGAGGCAGCAGCAAAAGCAGGAGAGGCAGCAAATACTGCAGATGAAGAGGCTGATACAGCAGAGGCAGAGGCAGCCAATGCATTGCTTGCATATCAGGCAGCAGAAGCTGATTATCAGAAGGCCTTAGAGATTGCTGAAAAAGCAGAGAAAGAAGCTAATAGAAAAATTGCTGAAGGTGCAGCTGATGCGGAAGTAGCTGCAAAGTATGCAAAAAATGCTTGGGATACAGCAAAACTGTTAAAGGGAATTGCAGAAGACAACAAGAAGAAAGCAGACGAAAAGGTAAAGGTAGCTCAATCTGAACTTGATAAGGCACAGAAAGAATTGAAGCAGGCTGAAGATGAATATAAGAAAGCTGTCAATGATGTAGACAAGGCTACTAAGGACGAAAGCAAGGCAAGCAATACTCTTAAATCAGCACAGGATGCACTTGATAAGGCACAGAAGTTAGTAGATGGTTTACAGAAAAATATTGATGATAAGCAGTTAGATATTGATGGTTATAAGAAGTCAATTGGTGAACTTGAAGCAGCTAAGTCTAAACTTGAAGCAGAT
>JAZQOC010000088.1:0-3556 GCA_045627645.1 Lachnospiraceae bacterium | reverse complement strand
GCATAAGCATAGGCAGTGCAGTCTGCAGCAATCAAAAGCTTCGCGCCCTCAAAGTACGGAGCCTGGATAGGTGCCAGCTTGATCTGAACCGGCCAGTTCGAAAGTCTGGAAAATGGCTTTTCTGTTAATTGCTGTTTTTCTCCCTGCACCTCTTCCCTCTGAATCTTCATTACTCTGGAACCCGGGCAGTCACTATGCTTATATAACTCTTTAGGCATATGCTCTTTTTTCATCTGTGCTTTTTTCACTGCGGCCTCGTCATATTCAGGAGCTTCGCGCTCTTCAAATGTAATGGCTCCGGTTGGACATCCCGGAAGACAGTCCCCAAATCCATCGCAAAAATTCTCTCTTACTAACTTTGCCTTTCCATCAATAATATCGATGGCTCCTTCATGACATGCATCGGCGCAGATTCCGCATCCGTTACATTTTTCCTCATCTATGTGGATAATCTTTCTGATCATTTTATAAACCTCCTTACGATTCATTGATAATTTTGTTTTGCTTTTCTGATGCCATCATAGTATGATAATCCCAACTTGTATGTTTGATTTCAAACAAAGGAGCATATTTATGAAAAAATATTTATCATTATTACGGACAAGTCCTTTTTTCTCAGGACTTTCTGACAAGGAGATATTATCCATACTTCATTGTGTAACTGCTACCACGATAACCAAACCGGAAGGAAGCTATGTCTTTCGAGCGGGGGACTCCACCGAAGTTATGGGACTTGTTTTATCCGGCTCTACACTGATCATCCAGGAGGATCTATGGGGACACCGCAATATCTTATCCCGCTGCACACCCGGCGATTTCTTTGGAGAGCCTTACGCGGCTAAGCCTGGTTCTTTATTAAATATCAGTGTCGTTGCCGAAAAAGATTGTGAGATTCTCATGCTTAACGTCAAGCGTCTGCTTGTCACCTGCCCTACAGCCTGTGATCATCATCAGAAATTAGTCCGAAATCTGGTAAGTGTTCTGGCCAATAAAATCCTGATCTTCAATGACAAAATCACTCACATAAGTAAACGCACTACAAGAGAGAAACTGCTTTCCTACTTATCGTCAGAGTCCATTAAGCACTCATCTCTGTCTTTTGATATTCCTTTTGATCGCCAGCAATTGGCAGACTTTCTCTGTGTAGAACGTGCTGCAATGTCTGTTGAATTATCAAAACTACAAAAGGAAGGAGTGTTAAAAACCAACAGGAACCATTTTGAACTCCTGACTTGATAATATATAATTCGATTCGGAATATCAGTATGCCGGTAGATACCAATTTATCAGAACATAGTGAAGTATTTTCCCATCGCAAGCAAGAAAAAAGATGAAATACCACCTTGGCATCTCATCTTTTTCTTTTACCTTTTTACCCTTTTATATTATCGGTCAAATTTTAACTTATCTTTCTATCGTTACTCCATATAAAACAGCTGCCATATGCTTACACCAATTTCCATCTGCAGCATATGGACAGGAGCAGTATGCTTCGCTCACCATAGATCCAATATAACCAATCTCAACACGATAATACTCAGTACCTTCAACTACTGCAGTAACAGTATCTCCATTCTTATTAAGTCCAGATACAGCTCCGTCCGCTGCATAGTTCCAACCTCTAGATAATATATGCGATTGAAACCTTCGTTCCCATTCGTATACCATTAATAATCATCTCCAGTTATATTATCAACCCAAAACATGCATGTCATGTCGAAACATCTCTGATTCCAAAACTTTTTAAGGACATTTTTAAACCAGCACTTTGTTCTAATTCTTCAAACAACATAACGGTACAACATATACCCCATTATCCATCCTATAGGCAACTTTGTTTTTTGTTACTACCATCAAAAAAGCAGGTTTACCAGTTTTTTCATAATCAATATCATTTGCAATATTAATCAGATTATTGCTTGCCTGAATAATATCATCCTCATTACCTAATTTCACTTCCACTAATGCCCACGAACCATCATTAAACTGTATTACCGCATCCGCTTCTCTTCTTTTAGAATCACGATATTTATATACATGTGCTCCCATCGTATCAGCATATACTCTCAAATCATGTACAACTAATGACTCAAATAAAAATCCAAATGTGGTAATGTCTTTAAATATACCTTCAGGACTTATTCCTAGTGCAGCCGCTCCAATTGAAGGATCTATAAAATGTCTCGTTTCTTTCGTTCTAATAGCCGTTTTACTTCTTAGATTGGGATTCCACGCAGGCAACTCTTCAATTACATAAAGGTTCCTAAGTACATTGAGATACTTTGCAAATACATCTTTGTCAAACGTTTCATCCCCTGAAGTACAGTCTTCCCTAAGTGTTTCATCTGCGGCAGGAATCGAAACATTTCTTGCGTAAGACCGCATCAGTTTTCTTGCCCTCTGTTCATCTCTCCTTAGCGGAATCTCTTTTAATGAAAAGATGTCATCCGAAACTACCACCTCATAATAATCTCTTGCCTGCGCCAAGGCTATTTCTCGATCTTTATTAATTGCTAAAGGCCATCCACCACGACAAATATAATATGCATAATCATAAATCGTCTTATCAGAATATGCGGATTTGAATTTTCCTTCTTTTAATTCCGCTAATGATACTGTACCGTTACTATCTCCTGTTTCATATAAAGAAAGTGTTCTCATCATTTTACGGATTATTCTTCCATTTCCAGTATGCCTACTACTATCTCTATTAGATTCTAAAAGATATTTATCTGTCACACTTCCAGTCAATATATACTGCCCAAACTCTCCGGTCTTATCAACTTCATACTTTACCTGATCCCAAATAAATGAAATATGTTGCCATTCATCTATCAGTATTGGCTTAGGTCCATAATTTAGTAGACTACTTGGTGCTATTTTAGCTAAATTAACAAAATCCTCCCTATTTTCGAGCGGCATAAGATCTATCAATGTATTAGCATATCTAGCAGCTGTTGTCGATTTGCCACACCATTTGGGGCCAACTACTACTACAGCACCTTTACTTTTCAATGAAAATTCTATAATTTGATCAAATAATCTTGGAATATATTTATTTTCCATTCTCAATCCTCCGTACAATAATTATATATCACAAATCGGAAAATTATGCAATTCTAAATCGGAGTTTTATTGTGATTTAAATCGGAAAGTAGTCTTTATTCTAATCGGAGATTTGTTTAAATTTTAATCGGCCAATCTCATAATGACACTGTAAATATCACTGATAAAAAAATAGTATTTCCGGCCCATCTATATAACGTATTCGCTATCATTTTTGCACACTTTTGCTATTCTCCTAATTTTTCATAGAATAGCGAACATTTTTAGAGCCAAAATAGAGTCACGAGTCATTTTGCTTTAATATAGTAAGGCGCTTTGGATGTAAAAAAGGCTCCCGAGGAAATCCTCGGAAGCCTTGTAAATACTAGCTTTGTGAACAATCACTCGAAATTACTCGATGATTGTAGCAACTCTACCAGAACCTACTGTTCTACCACCTTCACGGATAGCGAAAGTAAGACCCTGCTCCATAGCGATTGGGTGAATGAGC
>JAZQOC010000087.1:0-63601 GCA_045627645.1 Lachnospiraceae bacterium | reverse complement strand
TTTTTCTTTTAAATCAAAACTGATGTCCAAGTACTGTCTGAAGTATTTATTTGTTCCTTTGTTTTGAAAAACTTCAGAAACACTTATGACTTTTAAATTTCTGTTTCTTTCAATGACTCTTCTCATCCTTTTTAATTCATTGCTTGTACCTTGTAATCGAATCTTTACCATTTAATCTTCCTCCACATTAACCTGAGGCTATGCATAATAAATCGCATGCACCTGTCGCTGTAATTCTCATCGAGTTCTCCTTTCTTTGATTTTTTTGACCATTACATTGTGATAAATAAAAAAAGAGGACACTTAACATGATTTTCATCATCTAAATGTCCTCATTTGCCTTGTAAAAATTACAAAGTTTTTTTATTTTTTAACTCGATTAAGATTAAATACAACAAAAGTGTTGTACCAAGTATGTGTTGTACTTTGTTGTACTAAGTGTTGTACCAGCCAATTTTAGTACAACACTAGAACTTCAGTTCGAACTCAAAATGGCTGTGAAAAAACACCATTTTTTTACTTAAATAATTCACGCTTACGATCGATCATTTCCGCTATTTTACTGATGTAGAGACCTACATCCTTTACATTGTCACAGCGTTCAATTCTGCCGTCTCCAAATACCCTCTTACTCACCACGCCTGCTCCTATGGCCACGATGGTTTGCACCTCCTCCATAATCAAGATATTATACAAGCCTTCTTTGCTTTCTGCTGCGTAACCAACATTCTCGAGATTTCCACTCATATTCTTCTGACGGTACATATAGTATGGATTTACACCCATTTTTTCAGCATAATCTGCACACATCTGCATTATTTCATCTGTGTTGTTGATTCGCTCGATTCCATTTTCTTCTATCCAGGCACCAAGTTTTGATGCTCTCTTTACAGCAAGGGAATGAACCGTCAGGCTATCCGGACCAAGCTCCATACATTTCTTAAGCGTTGCTTCAACATCTTCCTTACTTTCTCCCGGAAGCCCCATAATAAGGTCCATGTTAATATTATCAAAGCCCATGCTTCTGGCAAGATTATATGCATCTATTACCTGTTCTGTTGTATGCCTTCTTCCAATCAGATTGAGAGTTTCCTGCTTAAAGGTCTGCGGATTAACTGATATTCTTGTTACCCCCATCTGTTTAAGTACTCTCATCTTATCTTCAGTGATACTGTCAGCTCGCCCCGCCTCTACTGTAAATTCCTTGACTGCTGCCATATCCAGCTTACTTTTAAGATATCCAATCAAGTCCTCCAACTCTGCTGCCTCCAGGGTTGTAGGTGTACCACCACCTATATACACGCTGTCAAGCACCTTATCTGCAAATGCATCCGCAACATAGTCAATTTCCTTCTTAAGACATGCTATATAGTCAGGAATCATCTTTGCATATAAGCTTCTTGAAAAAGATGTAAATGAGCAATACAAACATGTTGTTGGACAGAACGGAATTCCTATATATAGGCTGTATCCCTTCTCATAATTTATCTTTGATAAAATACTAAGTTCCCTGTGTGCTATATCTATAGCAAGTTTTGCTTTCTCTTCTGAAGCCAGATATACGTCCTTATAATGCTTGATTACTTCATCGTCAAGCGTACCTTCATTTATCATGGTAACCGCAATCTTAGTCGGTCGTATTCCTGTCAGTGTACCCCATGGCAGTAGTTTTCCTGTATATTGGCTAAGTGCTTTATAGATTACCTGTTTTAGTGAATTTTTATAGGCTGTACGATCATCATAGAAAGCCTTGTCTGATTGCATTGATATTACAAGTGTTCTTTCTTCTTCATCCGCACTTTTGCGTTTGCTATACTCATCTTCTCTGATCTCACTACAGTTTCCGGCTTTTGTATGTTCATCTTCTTCGCTCTCATTACAATTTCCGACTTTTGTATGTTCATCTTCTTCGCTCTCATTACAGTTTCCGGCTTTTGTATGTTCATATATTTTGATTTCACTGCTGTTATCGCCATATACGATTTCTATCTCTGGTGCATTTTCACTTATTACCTCTTTTTCCCCAGCTACGTAAACCTTTACATCCTCTGCCGGGTAAAATGCCTTAACAAGCGAATGCACGTCATATTCAAAATTATCTTTTGATACTTTTACAGCTATCATAAATACCTCATTCTTGTGTAAACAACAAATCTAGACTTAACTAATACTTTTGTTGCCTTTTACGCCTCCTATTATACTAGTTAGGCAACGATTTTTATAGTTTCTAACATTTTTGTTGCTTTTTCATCCGCTACCCCCAAATAAAAGCAATAAAATTTGGCTTTTATTGCTTTTTTGTTGCCTTTCGATCCATTAATCATCAACAAAAGCAACAATTTCCGACTAAACTACCATTTTTGTTGCCTTCAATCCACTAACTATCAATAAAAGGCAACAATTTCCGACTAAACTATCACTTTTGTTGCCCATTAACCAACTATAATAAGAAAAAAGCAACAATCTATGGCTTTCCGCCTATTTTTGTTGCCTTCACCTATATAAACTATATTATTTGCCCAATCACATTCCATCCAGCACTTCTATGCCAAAGCTCATCTCCAAAATGGATTGTAATCCCTTTCATGTCCTATAGTAGTACTTGATCCATGGCCCGGATATACAACGGTCTCATCTGGAAGTGGAGAAAGTTTCTCCTCAATTGAACGTCCAAGTTCACTTGCACTTCCTGTTGGAAAATCAGTACGTCCTACGGACTCCTCAAATAAAGTATCGCCACTTATAAGAATTCCGTCTTCCTCAAAATAATAGCAACAACTACCCTTAGTATGTCCTGGCGTAGCAATTACCTTAATCTTAAATCCAAGTATTTCTATCTCCTGTCCATCCTTAAGGAACTCATTGGCCTTAACAGTACATGCTCTTCCTGCCATCTCCGATACATTCATGGCAGAACTCATCAAAAGCTCTTCCTCTGCATCCAATGCATAAACCTTGGCACTGGATAACTGACGAAGTTTAGAACATCCCCAGATATGATCAAAATGACCATGAGTAAGAAGAATTGTATCTACCTCAAATCCATTAGCCTTAAGTGTAGTGTAGATATAATCTCCTCTGTCACCTGGATCTATAAATATTACTTTGTTATCACCTTCATGATATACAAAATAGCAGTTAGTTGCGCACGAACTAAGCACCATCTTGCCAATCTTCAAATCTGACATGTCGCTACTGTCACTCCTATAAAACTTCACTCCAAACTAAAATAATGAATTCTACTGTATATCAGTATTCTTTAGCCTGTCGTTCTCTCAATATCAATTACACCCTCGATATTTCTAAGCTTTTCAGATATATTTCTAAGTTCTTCCCTGCCTGATGTTTCAAATCCAATAGACATGGTTGCAATACCTGATTTACTCATATGTGAATTAAGTGTAACGATTGTTATATTCTTCTCTGTAAATACTCTTGATACATCACCAAGAAGTCCTGTTCTGTCGTTGGCAAATACACGAATTTCAACGAGATACTTCTCATTGAGTTTATCCCCATCACTCTGCCACTCAGCATCTATCATACGGGCTCTGTCTGCCTCTGTAAGGTTCATCATGTTAACACAGTCAGTCCTGTGGATTGATATACCACGGCCTCTTGTTACGAAACCTACAATCTCATCACCTGGTACTGGTGAACAGCATTTAGAAAATCTTACAGCAACATCTTCGATACCCTTTACTACGATACCACTCTTACTTCCTGTAGTTTGTGTATGCTTTGCAGCTGTTGTCTCTACCTGAGCTATAATCTCTTCATCAGATAAAATCTTTGGATGGTCTTTTTCATAGAATTCAACCATCTTATTGACTATCTGACCTTCTCTTAAAGCTCCATGGCCAATAGCTGCCAATATACCTTCCCAGTCTCTGAAGCCGTATTTATCCATAATGGCCTGCATATACTCAGGTGTTGTCGTAATGGTAATATCAATATTTTTCGCCTTACAGAAAGAAGCGATAAGATCCTTACCCTTTATTACGTTGTCATCCTTAAGTTCCTGCTTAAACCACTGATTAATCTTATTTTTTGCCTGCGCAGATTTGGCAATCTTAAGCCAGTCCCTGCTTGGGCCCTTTGTATTTTGAGAAGTAATAACTTCTATTCTGTCACCATTCTTGATTTCATAATCAATAGTAACAAGTCTTCCGTTGACCCTTGCACCTACCATTCGGTTACCAACTGCTGAATGAATACTATATGCAAAGTCAATAGGTGTACTTCCAGCCGGAAGGTTCTTAACCTCACCCGTTGGTGTAAAGCAGTATACATGATCTGAGAACAAATCCAAGTCTGCCTTCAAGGAATTCATGAATTCCTTATTATCAGACATGTCTGTCTGCCACTCTAAGATACGCTTTAACCAGTCGAGTTTTTCCTCCTCACCGTGGTCACCCTTCTTGCCATCCGATGCCTCTTTATATTTCCAATGAGCAGCGATACCATATTCAGCCGCCTTATGCATATCATAAGTACGTATCTGAATCTCAAACGGCTGTCCCTTAGTACCAATCAGTGTTGTATGAAGCGACTGATACATATTGGCCTTTGGCATGGCAATATAATCTTTAAATCTGCCTGGGATTGGCTTATAAATCTCATGGATTACACCAAGACAGGCATAACAGTCTTTTACCGAATCTACAATAATCCTGACTGCAAATAAATCATATATCTGATCCAGAGTCTTATTCTGGTTCTTCATCTTCTTATAGATTGAGAAGAAATGCTTAACTCTGCCATCGATTCTTGCATCGATACCAGCTTCTGCGATGTGTTCGCTTACTTCATCTACTATCTGCTGAATATATAATTCTCTTTCAGATTTCTTCTCGGATATCTGATTAGCCAGATCATAATATACCTCTGGCTGAAGATATTTAAGTGACAAGTCATCAAGCTCAACCTTAATTTTGCTGATACCAAGTCTCATGGCAATCGGACTGTAGATATCCAATGTCTCTCTTGCTATTCTTTGCTGCTTTTCTGGTGGCATATGCTTCAAAGTACGCATATTGTGCAGTCTGTCGGCAAGCTTAATTAAGATAACTCTGATATCCTTGGCCATGGCAAGAAACATCTTTCTTAAGTTTTCTGCCTGCATCTCCAGTTTTATAGCTGAATAGTCAAGATTGGCATCATTCATCTGATTCTGCAGTTTTGTAACACCATCTACCAGATGTGCAACATCAGATCCAAAAATATCTGCAATCTCTTCTCCTGTCATAACAGTATCTTCAACAACATCATGCAAAAGACCTGCTATAATTGTCTCTTTATCAAGCTCAAGATCCGCTAAAATAATGGCAACATACAAAGGATGAATAATATAAGGCTCTCCAGACTTTCTTACCTGTCCTTCATGGGCCTCACGTGCAATATTGTATGCTCTTTCAATCATACTTATATCACCTGATGGATGATACTTTTTGACACGTGCAATAAGATCACTGTATAACTCCTCTGGTGAAAGGAATTCCTTCAGCGATTCAATACGTCCATCATCAATTATTACGCCACCCTTAGGCTCTTGTTGTCTAAGCTTAATATCTTCCATAGCTGTCACTCACTTAAGATTATTTTTTGTCTATTTATTTACCTTCGTAAATAAGCGGAGCTTCTACTCTATAGCCTTTTAATCTTTCTCTGCCCTTAAGTCCAGCAAGTTCCATCAGACAAAGAACACCAACAACTTCTCCCCCGAGCTTTTCAACAAGCTTTATCATGGCCTCAACTGTTCCACCAGTAGCCATCAAATCATCAACCAAAAGCACCTTATCTCCTGGTTTGATGGCATCCTTATGAATCTCAATTGTTGCACTGCCATATTCCAAATCGTATGTCTGCTGAATAACCTCTCTTGGAAGCTTACCCTTCTTTCTGACAAGAACCATTGACTTACCTTTGTTGTAAGCAATTGGTGCACCAAAGATAAACCCTCTTGATTCAGCACCTATTACAACATCATAATCAATGTCTTCCACGAGTTTTGTCATCTCATCAATAGCAAGTTTAAATCCATCTGGATCCTGACATACACTTGTTATATCCCTGAACATTATTCCAGGTTCTGGAAAATCAGGAATTGTAACTACATAATCTTCTAGTTTCTTCATAAACCCATACCCCAAATCATTAACAAATCTCTCTGTTATTTTTCAAAATATTATACTCTCATTCACACCAATTTACCATATAGATTGTTGATAAATGATACTCATTTTTAACAGTGAACAACACATACTAATATAGCATTTAATATCTATTTTCAGGTACCCTGATACTGACTCATATAAAGTTCCTTATAGAAACCGCCCTTTGCTAATAAACTCTCGTGATTTCCCTGCTCAATTATATGTCCATCCTTCATGACAAGTATAATATCCGCATTTTTTATAGTTGAAAGTCTGTGCGCTACAACAAAACTGGTTCTTTCTTCCATAAGCTTGTTAAATGCGCGACTTATGAGCAGTTCAGTACGCGTATCAATATTGGATGTAGCTTCATCTAAAATCAACATTGAAGGCTGAATAAGCATGACTCTTGCAATACATAAAAGCTGTTTCTGGCCTACTGACAAACCACCGCCTGATTCATCAAGCACAGTATCATAACCATAAGGCAGTCTCTTTATAAAACTGTGCGCATGTACCTGCTTAGCCGCCTCTATAGCCTCTTCTCTTGTAGCCTCCGGCTTTCCAATTAATATATTCTCAAGAACCGTTCCCTGTTTAATCCAGGTCTCCTGAAGTACCATACCAAACTTCGATCTGAGCTCATGGCGTGTCATATCACTTATGCTCATATCGTCGATATAAATATTCCCGCCTGTCACATCATAAAATCTCATCAAAAGATTAATAAGTGTAGTCTTACCACAACCAGTAGGACCAACGATTGCTACATTCTGTCCTGGTAACACATCCAAATTAAGTCCTTCAATAAGTGGTTTTTCCGGAACATATGAAAATGCGACGTCGCGCATTTTAACAAGTCCCTTTACTGTCTTTTTGCCATAGTCTTCATGCTCTATAAGCACTTTTGACCCAGTCTCCGTATCCTCATCTAAAAATGCGAAAATTCTGTCTGCACATGCCAATGCATTCTGTAGTTCTGTTATTACACCAGTTATCTCATTGAATGGCTTTGTGTACTGATTTGCGTAAGCCAAAAGTGTTGATAACATCCCAACTGTAAGTGTTCCCGAAAGAACCGAAAAGCCACCTGCCAATGCTACAACTGCATATACAACTGCATTTACAAATCGTGTACATGGGTTGGTAAGTGATGAATAAAATACTGCCTTCAATGAACAGTCCTTAAGTTTGTCATTTATCTCATCAAACTGGGCTAAGGCTTCATCCTCATGACAGAAGTTTTTAAGTACCTTCTCATTACCAATCATCTCATCAATAAAAGCTGTCTGGCGCGCTCTTGTCTCTGACTGAAGTTTAAACATGTCATAGGTATGCTTACTGATAAACTTAGCCACAAAGAATGACATTGGTGTGAGAACCAGTACTAAAAGAGCCACCTTGATATTAATCAAAAGCATAAGTACAAGGGTTCCAAGTATTGTGATTACACTTGTAAAAAACTGTGAAAATCCTAAAAGCAGACCATCAGCAAACTGCTCAACATCTGTAATTATCTTACTTACAACCTCACCTGTTGGATGTCTGTCTAAGTACTTGAGCGGAAGCATCTGAATCTTGTCAAAGGCTTCTTTTCTTATATCTCCTACAACCTTATATGTTACTTTGTTGTTAATTACGCTCATTAACTGAAGTGATACTGCTGAGGCAATGACCAGACCTGCCGCTATCACGAGATCATACAATATAGCCTGCATCGCCGGACTTATTGAATCAATTATTACCTCATTGTTTTGTGACAACAAATCACCTATGTTATCAATAGCATCTCCGATAAAGAATGGTATAAACAGAGCAGAAATTGCTGAAACCGCTGCAAATATCATAGAAAGAGCCATTAAGCAGATATTCTTTTTAAGATACTTGAAGATACGTTCTATATTTCTCATTAGCGCACCTCCTTGTCTGTAGAATACTGACTTTCGTAGATTTCTTTATATACATCACAGGTCTTAAGCAATTCCTCATGCTTGCCTATTCCAACCATCTTTCCATCATCCATGACAATAATTTTATCTGCATGCATTATAGAAGCACTTCGCTGTGACACAATGAATACAGTCGGCTTATAATCCAACTCTTTAATAGCTTTTCGAAGATTTAAATCTGTCAGATAATCCAGTGCCGATGAGCTGTCATCAAGTATCAGAATTTCCGGCTTTCCGAGCAGAGTTCTTGCAATCGAGAGTCTCTGTCTCTGACCACCTGAAAAGTTCTTTCCAGCCTGCTCTACCTCTCCATCTATTCCGCCTTTTCCTTCCACAACTTCTTTGGCCTGCGCATTTTCTATGGCTTCCATGAAATCTGTATCAGTAGCATCTTCATCTGCCCACTGCATATTGGACTTTATGGTGCCTTTAAACAGCACCGCCTTTTGCATTACTACACCGACTTTTGATCGTAAATCCTCGAATGAATAGTCATTGACATTGACACCATCTACCAGAACCTGGCCTTCTGTTGTGTCATAGAATCTTGGAATGAGATGCACCAGGGATGATTTACCAGATCCTGTACCTCCGATAATTCCTATGGTTTCGCCTTTCTTTGCGGTAAATGACACATCGGAGATAGTCTCTTCCTGACTTTCTGGATATTTTAGAGACACGTTATCAAATCTAACTGCTTCATTTGTATCTAAGGCTCTTGCATTACCCTCTGTCTGACTAGGAGTGATGTCGAAAATTTTAGATACGCGATCACCACATGCCAATGCTTTATTGATAAGTACAATAAGGTTTGCAAGCTTAATAAGCTCTACAAGAATCTGCGACATGTAGTTGTACAGAGCAATTACCTGTCCCTGAGTCAGAATTCCAAACTGTACCTGCTCACCACCTACGAAAATCAGATAAATAATCGCAATATTAATCATGACATATGTCAGTGGGTTCATAAGAGCTGCAATATTACCTGCACGATTAAGTGCCTTTGTAAGCATGCTGTTAGACTCTGTAAAGTCATCCGCCTCTTCCTTCTCTAGACAAAATGCTCTAATTACTCTTACACCTGTAAGTGTTTCACGCGTAGAATTTGTAACCTTTTCAAGTCTTTCCTGAACCTTCCTGACCTGCTTAACATTGATATTCATAAGTCCAAATACGACTATACTAAGCAGAATTATTATTACAAGAAAAATAGTCGCACTTCTAACATCGATTGTGAAAGCCATAACCATGGCACCAAATACAACAAACGGGCTCCTGAGAAAGAGTCTTAAAAACATATTTACACCGTTTTGAAGCTGATTAACGTCACTTGTCATACGTGTAATCATGGTCGAAGTACCGATGTTGTCTATTTCAGGAAAACCAAGCTTTAACAGATGCTCAATCAGCGAGTGTCTAAGCTCTGTTGCGAAGCTTACTGCTGCTTTTGCAGAAAAATACTGGGCTGTAACTGCCGCTACCAAACCAATAAGTCCAAGAAGCACCAACAGTCCAAAAGACTGAAATATGATAGACTTATCTCCCTGCTTTAATCCTTTATCTATAAGATTTGCTATTACAAGTGGTATAAACAGTTCAAAACTTGCCTCTAACATCTTAAATAAAGGTGCCAGAAAACATTCTTTTTTACTGTTATTTAAATAGATTAATAAACGTTTCATGCCTTGTCTCCGATTTTATCCTGTGACTTCCAGGAATACACACTTAGTGCAACTGCCTTAAATATATTGTCTGCTATCATACAGCACCATACAATTATCAGACCTACAGCAAAGAATCTGATACAGATATATGTAGACAGAATTCTTATCCCCCACATACTGAAAGTCTCTATATAGAATACACTTTTTGTTTGCCCTTTTCCATAAGCAATGCCTTCCAAAACTATCATAAGTCCAAAGAATGGCTCTGAAAATGCAACCAGTTTTAACATACTTGCTCCAAGCTCTATAACTGGCGCAGATGTCGTAAATATTCCCATAAGTGGTGTTGCAAAAATAAACAAAAGAATTCCATTTACAAACATTATTATCATAGTAATTGTAATGGAAATGCGCTCAGTAATCTTAAGCTTTCTCATGTCACCCTCGCCTAATGCATTTCCTACTAGGGTGCTTGTAGCAAGTCGTAAACCATATCCAGGAATATATACTATCTCTTCTGCTGCTACTGCTATTGAGTGAGCTGCAAAAATCGTTGTTCCCATACCTGATACCATAGCGGCAAACACTACATACCCCATACAGCTGGCACAGTGTGTAAGCAATGCCGGCATACCAATTCTATAGCTTTCCTTAAGTATTGGCCTGTCAGGTTTAAGATAGCTTAGTGGACACCGAAGTAACTCATTTTTCATATACACTGTAAGCATAAGCATTCCACCAATTCCGTAGCTTATGGCTGAGGCAATGGCTGCCCCTTTTACGCCCATGCCAAGCCCATATATAAATATTGCATTTAGCACTGCATTCAATATATTCTCTGACACACTGATAATCATAGGTGTCTTTGTATCCTTGGTTGCTCTTATCATAGCCGCCAGCACTCTGCTTGCTGAACGAATAAACAGCGTAGTAGAAAGGATTGCAAAATACAAAGTCGCGTTAGCCCTGATATCCTCCCCAGCTCTCATCCATACTGGAATAAATGGCGATAGTGCTATGGAAATAATCTCTAAGATTATTCCTGTTATAAAAGCCATGGTAAGTGCCTGACCTGATATTCTTCGCAGTTTTTCCTTGTCTCCCGCACCGTTAGCTTTAGAAGCCTGTGCAAGTACTGCAACAGCTATTGCTGCAGGAATAGCATGTAAAAGCCAGTTTATGGTAGTAGTAGTACTTACGGCTGCTGTTGCCTTCTCACCTAATCTTCCAACCATGGCAGTATCCACATACTGGATAAGAGTTGAAAGTACCTCCTCCAATATTGTTGGAATAGAAAGCAATATTAGGGTTTTGAAAACTTCTGTATTTTGCTTTTTATTTAGTTGAATGCTTGAATTATTAGTATCGTTCGTATTTTTCTTCATTTCTTTTATGTATTTTTATTTTTCTACAAATAATACAGCAGATGAATCTTGTAAAGCAACAATTATAAGCTTTTTCCCTTGGTTTTGTTGCTTTTTGTCTCTGTTTCCGGCTTTAAAAGCAACCAAATCTGCTTTTTGGACACTTTTGTTGCCTTTATCCCTTTCCAACAAAAAAGCCGGCCACATATAGTGACCGGCCAATAATTCTGATATCAGCAACAAACAGTATCAGCAACAAACAGCTAAACTACAAATCCAATTAATAGCTAGCAGTAATTACATCATACCGCCCATTCCAGCGCCTGCTGGCATTGGAGGAACTTCTTCCTTGATGTTTGCAACAACTGATTCTGTTGTAAGAAGTGTTGAAGCAACTGAGCATGCATTCTGAAGTGCGCTTCTTGAAACCTTAGCTGGATCAAGAATACCTGCAGCAACCATATCAACATACTTCTCATTGTATGCGTCAAAACCTGTACCAACTTCTGATTCACGTACCTTATTGACAATTACAGCTCCTTCAAGACCTGCATTGTTAGCGATGTGGAACAATGGAGCCTCAAGAGCTTTAAGAACAAGCTTTGCACCTGTCTTCTCATCGCCTTCAAGTGTATCAGCAAGCTTTGCAACTTCCTTAGAAGCGTGGATGTATGCTGAACCACCACCTGATACAATACCTTCTTCAACTGCAGCACGTGTAGCAGCCAAAGCATCTTCAAGTCTGAGCTTTGCTTCCTTCATCTCTGTTTCTGTAGCAGCACCTACTCTGATTACTGCAACACCACCAGCGAGCTTTGCAAGTCTTTCCTGAAGTTTTTCTCTATCGAAGTCTGATGTAGTCTTCTCAATAGCCTGCTTAATCTGACCAATTCTTGCATCAATTTCAGATTTCTCACCAGCACCTTCAACGATAGTTGTTGAATCCTTGTTGATCTTAACTGATTTAGCTCTACCAAGCATATCAATTGTAGCTTCCTTAAGATCAAGACCAAGCTCCTCAGAGATAACTGTACCGCCTGTAAGGATAGCAATATCCTTAAGCATGTCTTTTCTTCTGTCACCATATCCTGGAGCCTTAACAGCTACAACATTGAATGTACCACGAAGCTTATTAACAATAAGTGTTGTAAGTGCTTCACCTTCAACATCTTCTGCAATAATAAGTAACTTAGCGCCAACCTTAACAATCTGCTCAAGTACTGGAAGAATCTCCTGAATATTTGCAATCTTCTTATCTGTAATAAGGATAAATGCGTCATCAAGAACTGCTTCCATCTTCTCTGTATCACTTACCATGTAAGCTGAGATATATCCTCTGTCAAACTGCATACCTTCAACAAGGTCGAGTTCTGTCTGCATTGTCTTTGATTCCTCGATTGTGATAACACCATCATTAGAAACCTTTTCCATAGCATCTGCTACAAGCTGCCCTACTTCATCATCACCAGCAGAAATTGCAGCAACTCTTGCAATATGCTCTTTTCCATTGACCTTTGAGCTCATCTTTGCAATAGCTTCAACAGCTGTCTCTGTAGCCTTTTTCATTCCCTTACGAAGAACGATTGGGTTTGCTCCTGCAGCAAGATTCTTGATACCTTCCTGAATCATAGCCTGTGCAAGAACTGTAGCTGTTGTTGTACCATCACCGGCAACATCATTAGTCTTTGTTGCTACTTCCTTAACAAGCTGAGCACCCATATTCTCGAATGCATCTTCAAGTTCGATTTCCTTTGCGATTGTAACACCATCATTTGTAATAAGTGGTGCACCGTAAGACTTATCAAGTACTACATTTCTTCCCTTAGGTCCAAGTGTTACTCTAACTGTGTTAGCTAACTGATTAACACCGCTCTCAAGAGCTGCACGTGCTTCAGCGCCATACTTAATCTCTTTTGCCATCTTTTTTATATCTCCTTAAACTAAAATTACTGAATAATTGCTAAGATATCTGCCTGCTTAACTACAATATATTCTTCATCATCAAGCTTAACATCTGTTCCAGCATACTTAGAATAAATAACGTTGTCTCCAACCTTAACTTCCATCTTGATTTCCTTGCCGTCGACCATTCCACCTGGTCCAACCGCAATCACTTCCGCCTGCTGTGGCTTTTCCTTGTTCTGACCTGGTAATACGATACCAGACTTTGTTGTCTCTTCTGCAACTAACTGTTTTAAAACGACTCTGTCGCCTAATGGTACTAACTTCATGATAATTGCCTCCTTTATATTATCTGTTCACAAAAAAACAATCCTTTTGGTCACAGTTTTTAATACCTACCTGTACCATTGTAATAAATACAGGATTTTTTTCAACCTTAGGGATTGCTTTTTTATATTTTTTTTAGATATTTTATTTACATCTCATTTAACGCTTCTGCAGATTCACTAAGTCTGTTAATAATCTCCATCACCTCATCCATAACTACAAGGTTTCTGGTAGCCTCTTCGTAAGATACATTGGCCTGAGCCGATACTTCTTCAGATACAGAAGAAACATTGCTGATATTATTAACGATTTCTGCATTAGCATTGTCAAGTACACCTACTGCATCAGAAAGTTTTTCCGAGTTCTCATCGATATCATTACTGCAATTCTGAATCTCAACAAGCTTTGCATGAGTTGCGTCTGCACTTTCATTCTGCTTAGCATTGTTGGCAAGAAGCACTTCTGTCTTATCTACTACTGTACTAACCTGTCGACCAATTTCTTCAATAAGCTTTGAAATCTCGTTGGTAGCTGACTGTGTCTGAACAGAAAGATTATTTACTTCTCCTGCAACTACAGCAAATCCACGACCCGCCTCACCTGCTCTTGCAGCCTCAATTGAAGCATTGAGAGCAAGAAGTGATGTCTGCTCTGCAACTTCGTTGATCATAGATACGATATTCTTCATGGACAATGTGTTGTTCTGAAGCTGAATAAGAGAATTCTTTACATCTGCACCAGCCACTTCTGAAGCCTTTGCATCATCAAGCATGGTTTTCATTATAACCATACTCTCCTCAACAATCTTTGTTGAGTTATCTACGCTACTGCTTATTGCTGAAGCTGTATCTGTAACAAGACGAATCTGATTCTGAATATCTGATGTCATTCTAAGCTGTTCCTGCACTGCATTAGTTGTATCAGCAACACCATTATTAATCTCAGCCATACCACTCTGTGTATCAGAAATGGAATCCTTGAGCGAATCCATCCTAATAACACTTTCCTCAATATCCTGAGTCATAGTCTGAGCAATCTCTAAAAGCTTGCTTGAATTCTCTCTCTGTCTTTCTTCTTCATTCTTTACAACCTGCATCTTGTCGTCATTAAATTTCTTGATAAAGCTTGTTGCCATGTAACAGAACACACCTCCAAGTGCAATCAGAATAATCTGAATCATACCCGAATGGTATTCCAAAGTTGGGTCTTTTATTGAGACTCTGTATATAACTGCACCAAGATTAGCAAGTGTAGAAACAATTGCTGTTAACAGTGAGAATCTTCTATCATAGAAAATTGTAGCAAGCATCATGGCTGGCAAAACACTAAGATACATAATTGGAACATAATTCATGAAAATTACTCCAATATAGAATAAACCAAAGCCACCAATCATAATAAATCGAATCGCCATAGAGTCTTTCTTTTTCTTCATAACAACGTTAGCTGTAAACGTTGTTAATACAAGAATAGCTAACAGCCCTACTACCTGCGGAATTGGCATTGCATGTGACATACCACACAGCAGGCACAATACTCCCATAACAAGCATCATCACATGCATAAGCTTTTTAGCCATCTTATTCTGAATATAGAAATCAAAATTCATAAATAACCTCCAATTAGAGTAAATTTTGTATAATTGTATCACATTTTATGAAAAATTTAAACATTTTATAAACAAAATGGACAATTAACGCACATCAATAATGGTATTTTACCCTTACTTGTGTAACAGATTTTGATACGCCTGGAATCTTGCATTTTCAATAACTTTTATATAAAATAAGAAGGATTGTTTTAGAATAGATTTGTCAGCGGACATGCTGCATGAAAGAGGTTAATATGATTAGTGCAAACAATGTCACTCTTCGATTCGGCAAAAAAGCTCTTTTCGAAGACGTAAACATTAAGTTTACAGAGGGAAACTGCTATGGACTGATTGGCGCCAACGGTGCCGGAAAATCAACTTTCTTAAAGATTCTTTCAGGAGAGCTTGATACAACCAATGGAGAGATTGCTATCACTCCTGGTCAGAGACTTTCAGTTTTAGAGCAGGACCATTTCAAATATGATGATTACTCAGTGCTCGATACTGTTATTCTTGGCAATAAGCGTCTTTATGAGATTATGAAGGAAAAGGATGCTATCTATGCCAAGGAAGATTTTACCGATGAAGACGGAATCAGAGCCAGTGAACTTGAAGGCGAGTTCGCAGAGATGGACGGCTGGGAAGCTGAATCTAACGCAGCTATGCTCTTAAACGGACTTGGTGTTGATACAGAATTCCACTATACACAGATGGCTGACCTTGACGGTAACCTTAAGGTTAAGGTTCTTCTTGCAAAGGCTCTCTTTGGTAATCCAGATATTCTTCTTCTCGATGAGCCTACCAACCACCTTGATTTGGATGCTATTGCATGGCTTGAAGAGTTCCTTATCAACTTTGAAAACACAGTAATAGTTGTATCCCATGACCGTTACTTCTTAAATAAGGTATGTACACATACCGCAGACATTGATTATGGCAAGATTCAGCTTTACGCAGGTAACTACGATTTCTGGTATGAATCAAGCCAGTTGATGATTAAACAGATGAAGGAAGCCAATAAGAAGAAGGAAGAAAAGATTAAGGAGTTACAGGAATTCATCCAGCGTTTCTCCGCTAATGCTTCTAAGTCTAAGCAGGCTACTTCAAGAAAACGTGCTCTTGAAAAGATTGAACTTGATGAGATGAAGCCATCAAGCCGTAAATATCCATATATCGATTTCAGACCTGACAGAGAAATTGGCAATGAGGTACTCTGTGTTGAGGGAATCAGTAAGACAATTAACGGCGAGAAGATTCTTGATAATGTATCATTTATCATGGGACATGATGACAAGATTGCATTCGTTGGATCAAATGAGTTAGCCAAGACTACACTTTTCCAGATTCTGGTTGGTGAGCTTGAGCCTGACGAGGGAACCTACAAGTGGGGTGTTACAACATCTCAGGCTTACTTCCCTAAGGACAATACCAATGAATTCAACAATGACTATACAATAGCCGACTGGCTTACAGGCTACTCTCCTGTTAAGGATGCCACATATGTACGTGGTTTCCTTGGACGTATGCTTTTTGCCGGTGAAGATGGTGTTAAGAAGGTTAAAGTATTATCCGGTGGTGAAAAAGTCAGATGTCTTCTTTCAAAGATGATGATCAGTGGTGCTAACTGCCTTATCCTTGATGAGCCTACCAACCACCTTGATATGGAATCAATTACAGCCCTTAATGAAGGACTTATAAAGTACAAGGGTGTTGCACTCTTCTCTTGTAGAGATCATCAGTTTGTTCAGACAACTGCCAACAGAATTATAGAAATCCTTCCAAATGGTACAATCATCGATAAGATTACAACTTACGATGAATATCTTGAAAGTGATGAAATGGCAAGAAAGCGTACTGTATACGTTGCCAACCGTGAAGACGATAACAACTAATTTGCATGGGTGAATCAATGTGGTTCACCCATATATTTTTTGAAAGGAATATATATGAGTGTAGATTTACATACACACAGCAATAAATCCGATGGAAGTCTATCTCCATCAGAATTAGTAAAGCTTGCTAAGGATAAGAACCTGTCTGCTATTGCTCTTACAGATCACGATACAACTGCCGGCCTGGATGAAGCCTTGGATGCCGGCAATAGTCTTGATATCAAAGTAATAGCCGGCGTGGAACTAAGCTGTGAATATCAGGGCAAAGACGTTCATATCGTTGGCCTTGATATTGACCATAATAATGAAAGCTTTAAATCAACTCTGAAAGGTTTTGTAGATTCAAGAGATCTTAGAAACCAGAAAATGTGTCGTAAACTCACTGAGCATGGATTGCCAGTAGATTATGATGAACTAATGAGTACATATGGAGAATCTGTAATTACAAGAGCTCATTATGCCAGGTTTATGCTTGATAAGGGATATATTAAATCCCTCCCTGAAGCATTCGAGCGATATATCGGAGATAACTCACCCTGCTTTATTCCAAGGGAAAAGGTTACACCTGCCCAGGGTGTTGAGCTTATTCTCTCCGCTGGCGGCATACCAGTTCTTGCCCATCCTCTTCTATATAAAATGGGCAAAGAAAGACTCGAGAATCTAGTTATAGAATTAAAGGGATATGGACTTAAGGCATTGGAGGCTATCTATTGTACATATACTCCTTCGGATAGTCGTGAAATGATGGCTCTTGCCAAAAAATATAACCTGTTAATCAGCGGTGGCTCCGATTTTCACGGTGCTGCCAAGCCCGGCCTTGAACTAGGTACAGGATATGGTAAGCTTTATATCGACGATAGCGTCTTAACAGAGCTTTTGGCTTCCAAATAATAGAGAAAGTTGAGAGATACTAATTTGAATAACAAAACTAAAATATTATTTACAGATATGGATGGTACTCTTCTAAAGGATGATGCCACAATCAGTGACACTACGAGACAAACCATCTACGAGATGACAAATGCGGGACATAAATTTGTCCTGTCTTCAGGAAGAGCTCTTCCAAACGTAATTAAAACTAAAAATGATTTAGGCCTTAATATGCCCGGTGTATATATCAGTGCCTCCAATGGAACACTCATCTATGAATGCGATACCCAAGAGGTAATTTTCGAGTCCCGCCTTAATATGGAAGATGTTAAAAACATCTGGCCTGTAGCCCAAGAAAATCACATTCATATCCAGACATATTCCGATACTGAATTACTGGTAAAATATAAAGACAGAGAAACTGATTTTTACATGATTAAATGCCCATTAAAATTAGTGGAGACTGATGCCCCATGGGATATACTTGAAAAGCCACCTGTAAAAATGCTATGTATAGACCTTGATAATCATGACAGGCTCGCTGCATTTGGTGATGAAGTTGCTAAACAGTATCCTCACCTTACGACCTGCTTTTCAAGCGAATATTATCTGGAAATCTTCTCCAATAAAGCTGGCAAGGGCAATTCTTTACTATGGCTTTGTGACTACTTAAATATTCCGGTTTGCAACTCATATGCTGCTGGTGATGCATACAACGATGTATCCATGCTTGAAGCTGCTGCAAACAGCCTTGCTATGTGCAATGGAGACCCTGAAATATTCAAATTTGCCGATGAAATATCTGAATTCGACAACAATTCAGAAGGGTTATCACAATATATAGTTAAAAACATAATATAACACACAAATTTTGTAAAATTTGTACACAATTTTTACAAAATACAGTTTGATTTTTTCTACAATACATATATAATATTTCTTAGAGAGGTGAATGATATGGGAATAAAAGATGTTATTGATACTGTCAAAAAACCTACAACCTTGTTTTTTGATGGTGAGTACTACAGCAGTGTTGATGAATTATGTACTGCTTGTAATATTCAAAGGGCGGATTACACACAAGTAAAGGCTACTCATCGTGATTGGGACGCGATGAATGTTGTTGACTTCTTAGTAAAGTCTAACAAGGGCGTTTTACCTTCAAAGAATCCAGATCATAAGGCCAGGGTTGCTGCCGCTGCTGCTGAAGCTGCTGCTATCGCTGCCGCTGAAGCTGAAGCTAAGGCTAAGGCTGCAGAAGCAAAGGTAAAAGAAGCTGAAGAAAAAGTTAAAGAAACTGAAGCTGCTGCTGTTACCCCTGATACTTCTTCTACTGATGAAGTTACTCCAGAGGAAGCTCCTGTTGTAGAAGAAAAGGTTGAAGAACCTAAGGTTGAGGAGGCAGCTCCTGCTGAAGAACCTGTGGTTGAGGAACCTAAGGCTGAGGAGGCACCTGTTGAAGAACCAGTTGCTGAGCCAGAGGTTGAAGTTGAAGCTCCTAAGGCAGAAGACGTAAAAGAAATTGAAAAAGCAGAAGACAACACAAAGGAGGTAGTTGAAACAACTATGAACGAGTACGATTACACACAGAACGCTGCACAGCCAGCACCTGCTCCAAGCGGAAGCACAGCAAAGGCATTTGATGAATTATTAGTAAATCTTAATATTGCTAAGGAAGGATTCCTTGTTGTTAAGCAGGTTATGTCTGATATGTCAGATCTCGATATCATCAATGCTATCCTCACAACAAAGGGTAACCCAGTTGGTGAGACATCAAAAGATTTTGATGAACTTCTTAAGAACCTTAACACACCAAAGATTGGCTTCCAGTTAGTTAAGCAGATTCACAATGACTGGTCAGATCTTGATGTTATCAACGCTATCATTAAGAGCAGATAATTTAAATATTAAATTCAAAAGGCTTTCCAAAATGGAAAGCCTTTTTTAATGCAATTAAGTAATTAGCTGACAACTTATTAATAAGTTGCACAAATACTTATGCCTTATATTAAGTTCTACTCTTCTATCTTACTCTGTAATATCTGATGTACAGTGTGGGCACTTTGTAGCCTTAATTGAAATTGTCTCATGACAGAATGGACATTCCTTTGTTGTAGGCTCTGCTGGTGCTTCTTCCTTCTTGTTTAAATCCATTAACTTATTCATACCCTTAATAAGTAAGAATAAAATAAATGCCATAATTACGAAGTTAATAATTGCTGAAATAAATGCACCGTAATCAAATGCAACACCATTGATTGTAAAGCTGCCACCAACAATCATTGGATTTCCAGCTTCATCATATTTAATACCACCTGTAACCAAAGCAATAAGTGGATTAATAAAGCTGCTAGTAAGCGCTGTTACGATAGCCTGGAAAGCACCACCGATAATAACACCAACAGCCATGCTCATTACATTTCCTTTGAGTGCGAACTCTTTAAATTCTTTAATAAATGATTTCATAAAAGCCTCCTAAATTTCTAAATCTAACATATTATATCATTAATAAAAAAAAAATAAATATTTGCATTAAAAAGAATTCAAAAAAGTATCCATAAGTAATATAATAGAAGTATTAATGGAGGGATGTATTAATGGGTTTAAAAGATATCATGGCTAAAAAGCCTACTACCCTTTACTACGATGGTAGCTACTACAATACAATCGAAGAATTGCTCGATGAATGTCAGATTGATAAATCTGATTATAACGCAGAGCGAGCTGCCCACCGTGATTGGGAACCGGTCAACGTTGTTGATAATCTTGTAAAAAATAAAAAAGGTGTATTACCTTCTAAGACTAAAGCTATAAGAGCTGCTGAAGAAAAAGCTGCTGCATTAAAGGCTGCTGCTGAAGCTAAGGCTGCTCAGGAAGCAAGAATTGCTGCTGAAAAAGCTGCTGAAGAAGCTAGACTCGCTGCTGAAAAAGCCGCTCAGGAAGAAGCTGCAAGGGCTGCTAAGATTGCTGAAGAAGCCAGACTCGCCGAAGAAGCAAGACTTGCCGCTCAGAAAGCTGCTGAAGAAGCTGCTAAGGCTGCTCAGGAACGTGCTGAAGAAGAAGCAAGAATCGCTGCTCAAAAAGCCGCTGAAGAGGCTGCAAGACAGGAAGCTGAAAGACAGGCTGCCGCTCAGGCACAGGCCGCTTCTACTCCTGCACCTGCTCCTGCTCCATCAGTTGATGACGATGATGCAACACGTGCTGCTGAAGCCGCTGCTGCTGAAGCTGCTGCTAAGGCCGCTCAATTAGAAGAAGCAAGACTTGCCGCTGAAGCTAAGGCCGCTGAAGAAGCTGCTAAGGCTGCCGCAATGGCAAAAGCTGCCGAAGAAGCTATGGCTGCTGCTCAGAGAGCTATTGCTGAAGCTAAGGCTGCTGAAGAAAAGGCAAGACAAGAAGCTGAAGCAAGAGCTGCTGAAGAAGCCAGACTCGCCGCTGAAGCACAAAGAGCTCTTGAGGAAGCTGCAAGAGCTGCTGAAGAAGCCAGACTTGCAAGAGAAGCTAAAGCTGCTGAGGATGCAAGACGAGCTGAAGAAGCAAGAAAACAGCTTGAAGAAGCCGCTCTCGCTGCTGCTAAAGCTGCTGAGGAAGAAGAAGCTGCAAGACAGGAAGCTGAAAGAAAGGCTGCTGAAGAGGCTATGGCCGCTATGCAGTCTGCTATGGCTGAACAACAGGCTACACATGCTGTTGATGAAGCTGCAAGAGCTCAGCATGAAGCAGAAATTGCTGCAAGAGAAGCTCGTGAATTAGAGCTTGCTATGGCTAACAGAACTGTTGTCTCACCAGAGGAACAGTTAGAAATAGAAAAACAGATTTTAATAGCTCAGGAGAAATATGCTAATGCTAAAGCTGCTGCTGCTAAAGCTGCTGAAGAAAAGGCTGCTGCAGAAGCAATTGCTATCGAAAAGAGAATGGACGCTGAAGCAAAATCTCTTGCTAAGGCTAAGGCTGAAGCTGAACACCAGGCAGCTCTTGAACTTACAAGAATGCTTGAAGAGGCTTATGATGCTGCCAAGGTTGCTGCACAGTTCCACCCAGTTGAGGCAGAGCCAGAACCTGAACCAGTTTCAACATACGACATTCCAATAGATATCCAGTTACTCATCGGTAACTTAGGAATCACAAGCGACGCATTCCTTGCTGTTAAGAGAAATCATATGGATCAGACAGACCTTGAAGTTATTAATATTATCATCAAGGGTGGCGAATAAAATACCTAAAATACAAAAGACACTTCAAACTGAAGTGTCTTTTATTATGCTTGTCTATAAATTTTCTTTTATAGTTACGCTTCAACTATAAGATATCTTCCATCAGGAATAGCAAATACCTCATCTGCTTCAAGGATTTCCTCCTCATCTGCTCCCTCAGTATCAATACATTCCTCATCGAAATATTCCCATACTTCCTTCGGTGAATTAACAACTACTGCCATTACCTCTGTAAGGAAATCATCTGCTTCTTCTCTTGTAGCTGCTACCTCTTCTGGAAATAATTTTGTCTGATTCTCCAAAAATGCATCCAAAACCACATCATCAAAATTCTTCATAACCATACCCTCCTGCTATAACCCAGTATATTTAATCTCTTACACGTGTTTCTACAATAAATCTTCTTGTTTTTCTGAAGTCATTGCTATCATTATCAATGTTTTTATCGGCAGCTTCCCTTGCCTCATTAACAAATATCTCCTGAGAATTAATCTTCTCTTTCTTGTGTTCTGCCTTAACATACGTTCCATCAGGCATTAGCTCATGTGCCTTCGCATTGTCCTTAAGTTCCATATCAAGTATATGATACACCTTACGCTTAAGTTCACCCTGCTCAATAGGGAATAAAATCTCGACTCTTCGTTCAAGGTTTCTTGGCATCCAGTCTGCGCTTCCGCAATACACTTCCGGAACCCCATTGTTTTCAAAATAGAATATTCTGCTATGCTCTAAGAAGTTACCAACAATAGAACGTACAGTAATGTTTTCACTAACGCCTGGAATTCCAACCCTTAGACAACAGATTCCACGAATAATCAAATCAATCTTTACGCCTGCATTGCTGGCTTCATATAAAGCTTCAATTATATCTGGATCACAAAGCGAATTAACCTTCGCAATTATATGGGCATCAACACCCTTTTTCGCATATTTCTTCTCCCTGTCTATAAGTTCAATGAATTTACTCTTTAACCAAATTGGAGCTAACGCGAGTTTATTCCATGCTTCTGGTTCTGAATATCCTGATAACATGTTAAATACTGCTGTTGCATCTTCACCAAAGGATTCTCTGCAGGTAAATAAACCTATATCTGTGTATAACTTGGCGGTTGCATCATTGTAATTACCAGTACCAAGATGAACATATCTTCTAATACCATCATCTTCTTTTCTAACAACCAGGGTAATCTTACTATGAGTTTTTAATCCCACCAGACCATATATAACATGACAGCCTGCGTGCTCTAACTTTCTTGCCCATACTATATTATTTTCTTCATCAAATCTGGCCTTTAACTCAACTAGTACAGTGACCTGTTTTCCATTTTCAGCTGCTGTCGCTAAAGCTGCAATAATAGGCGAGTTACCTGACACTCTGTAGAGAGTCTGTTTTATAGCAAGAACATTTGGATCTTTACTTGCCTCTTTGATAAAGTCAACTACAGGTTCAAATGATTCATAAGGATGATGCATAAGAATATCTTTTTCTTTTATTGCATCAAAGATAGAATTCTTATCCCTTATGTCACAAACCGGTGCAGGAATGTGCTTAGCAGCCTTAAGCTGTTCAAAGCCCTCCATTCCGTATACCTTCATAAGGAATGTAAGATCAATCGGGCCATTAATATAATATATATCCTCTTCTTTAATGAATAACTCATTTTTAAGAATAGCAACTAACTGCTCATCACAGCTTTCGTTGATTTCCAGACGAATTACTTCACCCCACTGACGCTTTTTAATCTGCCTTTCTATTTCCTTTAACAAATCTGCAGCTTCGTCTTCGTCTATAGTCAAATCTGCATTACGCATGATTCTAAACTGGCAGCTTGATACAATATCGTAATTGAGGAAAAGTCTGCTAATATATCTTTCAATTACATCCTCAAGAAGAATAACTGTTTTAACTCCATTATCTCCTTCCGGAATCTCAATCACACGAGACAATACCGCTGGAACCTGAACTGTTGCAAATTCAATTTCTTTATCAGGGTCATTTTTCTTATGAACAATAGCACCAATATTAAGTGACTTGTTTCTAATTAGTGGAAATGGTCTTGAACTGTCTACCGCCATCGGTGTAAGAACAGGATAGATATTAGACATAAAGTATCTTTCGATATACTTTTCCTGCTTTTTTGACAGATTACTCTTCTTATTCACTATAACAAGTCCATTGTCCTTAAGCTCTTTGGCAAGCTGTTTGTAAACCTCATACTGACTGAGTACTATCTTATGTGTTGCAACGTCAATCTGAGCTAACTGCTCCTTTGCAGTCATACCAGCAATATCAGTCTTTGTGTAATCTGCGTTGACCATATCTTTTAATGATGCAACTCTGATCATAAAGAACTCATCCAAATTAGACGCCGTAATACTCAAAAATTTAAGTCGTTCAAACAGCTCTATATCTGAATCCTTAGCTTCGCTTAACACCCTCTTATCAAATTTCAGCCAGCTAAGTTCTCTGTTATAAAAGTTCTCCGGACATTGTAACTCTTTTTTTGCCATACATTAACCCCATTTTATTCTTCTTTGCCAAGAAGATAATCTATAAACTGCTGTGCGCTTCTTCCAGAGAATCCGCCATGGCTCATTTCCCACTTATTGGCTTCTAACATAAGCGCATCATCATCTAATGTAATACCATTTCGCTTTGCCAGCTGTCTGACAATATTCTGATATTCCTTCTTGTCTGGCGAACCAAAGAATATTGTTACACCAAATCTTGCTACAAGTGACAGCTTCTCCTGCATAGTATCATTAAGATGCATATTATTCTCACGCTCTGAAACCGTCTCATTGACCAGATGCCTTCTGTTACTTGTGGCATATATAAGTATGTTTTGTGGCTTCTTTTCCAAACCACCCTCGATTACAGCCTTAAGGTATTTGTATTCAATTTCAAAATCCTCGAAGCTTAAATCATCCATGTAAATGATAAACTTGTAGTTTCTATTCTTTATCTGGGCAATAACATCATTAAGATACTGGAACTGGTGCTTATATACTTCAATAATTCGAAGTCCTTGCTCATAGTATCCGTTGGCAATTGCTTTAATCGATGATGACTTTCCTGTTCCTGCATCACCGAATAACAGACAGTTATTTGCCTTCTTACCCTTAACAAAGGCTTCTGTATTATCGGTCAGTTTCTTCTTTGGAATGTCATACCCCACCAGATCATCAAGATTGACATGAGCAATATTAAGAATTGGTACAATCTCCGCTTTGCCATCTTTCTCTTCAATTCTGAAGGCCTTATGAAGTCCAAACTTACCAACACCATAATCTTTATAAAATGCTGTAAGTGTATCTTTCATCTCTTCAGGCGTATTGTTCTCATTGAACTTCTTTGCAAGAGTACAAATTCTTTCCTTTATTCTCTGGTTATATACCTTGCTCTCTTCAGTACTAGGGGTATAGTTTAGTACAAGTTCAAACCCCTTTATATCAAGGACATTTATGATTTGTAAAAAATCATAATCATATAATTCTTTAAATATTTCAATATCATGCAAAACCGCATCATTGATGGTTCCCTGAATATTACCAACAATTTCTGTAGATTTGCTATAGCTGTTTTCATGATTAACTAAAACATTGGTTAAGTAGCAGTGCCATAAATTACCATAGAATCCATGATTCCCTGCCAGTTCCAAAAGTCCCTGCATACAACCGTAAAAATTGTCTCTCAGTTCCTTAATTTTAGCCTCGTATCCGCCTTCTTCAATCACTTCCATAAGTGTAGCCATATCGCACAAAATGTTCTCATTTTGCCCAATTCTGTACACTATTAATTCTTTTATTCTCATGTCTGTTTCATCTCCTATTTAATGTAATATTATCTCTTTTGCTCCTTGATATCAAGTGCATCAACCTCTATAATTTAGTTATAAAAATGAGAAGAAATATGATTACTTCTTACCATCGCAAGGAGCAATTTAATGAAGAAACAAACCAAGACAATTATTATCACATCAGTGATTATTCTTATTGTGGTTGTGCTTGTAATTCTTAATTCTTTAAGGACTAAGCTTACAAAGAATTCTGATGATTTTATAGGCAATACTGCTTCCAACCTTTATAATGGCGGAACCTTCTGTGAATACGAAGGCAAGGTCTATTTTTCCAACTCCAATGATAACAACGCGCTCTATGTTATGAATTCAGATGAAAGTAAGCCAAAGAAAATCACTGATACATCTGCTATTTCCATTAACGTTGACGAGCATAGAATATATTATTCAATGTCTGCCAATTCCAATGGCAAAGGTTTAGGTTATATTCGTAAGTCAGCAGGACTTTACAGCATTTCCCATAGTGGTAATGCCTCAACCTGTTATACGACCAATCCTGTTGCTTCTGCCCTCCTGTACGGAAATAAGCTGTATTATACTAATTACCAGAAATCCAGCGGAACTACCATTTTCTCTATTAACACTGACAGAGAAGACAATCATGAAGTAATTCGTCAGATGGTATCTTTGGTTAACCCATGCAATGGAGTAATCTACTACGGCAATATGGATGGAAATCACAACCTGTATGCATTGGATCCAGTAACTGAAGCGACTGGATCAGTTCTTGAGAAAGACGTATATATGCCAGTTGTATGTGAAGACGGATGGATGTATTATATGGATCCAACTAACAACTATTCACTTAAGAAATGTAACATATCCAGTGGTGATGAGATTGTGTTGAGTGAAGAGCGTCTGGAGTTTTTCAACAAATATGGAGATTTCATATATTATCAGACCAATTCTGATACCCCGATGCTGCGTCGTATGTTCTACGATGGCACAAATGATATGCTGATTGCTGAAGGCATATATTCTGATATACAGTGTACTTCCAACTATGTGTATTTCCGTTCCTTCGATAATCCTGATATAACCTATCATGCCAATCATTATGACGGAGTAAAAGTTGAACATTTTGTTGTTAAAAAATAAGGATTAGCCACTGGCTAATCCTTTTTCATATCTATTTGTTCTTAAGTTCTGTAAGCATCTCCTGCATAGTCTTTCTAAATATAGGATGACGCTTATAAGGTGCAATCTCCGTCATAGGAGCAAGCACAAATTCTCTGTTCTCTATGTCGATATGTGGTATGATCAAATCATCACTATCATAAATAAGATCATCATAGAATATTATATCCATATCAAGTGTTCTTGGTCCCCAGTGGATATCTCTTGTTCTTCCAGCATCATTTTCAAGCTCATGTAACACATCTAATAACTCTGTTGGTCCAAGCAGTGTCTTAATCAGACAGGCTCCATTTAGGAAATCATCCTGTTCAACATTGCCATATGGCTTTGTCTTAATAAGTGAAGAATTCTGTATCATCTTACAGTCTCTTCTGTCACATAACTTGAAGAGTGCTCTTTCTATATTATCCTCTAAATCACCAAGGTTTGATCCATATGAAAGATATGCCTCAGACCAGCCTCTGCTAATCTTTACAGAGATAGAATCAAATTCCATAGGAACTGGTGCCTGTGGCTTTCTAATCTCGATATCAACTGAATCAATCTTTGAGAAATTAACAAGAATCGCTTCTGCAACCTTCTCCGCTGCTGTCTCAATCAGATCATAGCTTTTTGAAGTCATAACTTCTTTAATCACATTACAAACTTCACCATAGTCTGTTGATTTTTCTATTTCATCATTTAATGCTGCTTCTCTTAAATCAGTGTAGAGCGTCGCATTGACATAAAAATTCTGTCCCTTATCTTTTTCCGAATCATATACACCATGAAATGCGTAAATTTTCAGGTTCTCGATTTTAATCTGATCCATAAGCAACACCTCCGTGAACTTACATATATTCCATTACAGCTTCTACCATCTTAACTGCCTGAACGTGTTCTTTTACAGCATGAACTCTGATAAAATTCGCATGCTTAAGTACGCCTATAACATCCAAAGCCACTGTACCTATGAGTCGTTCTTCCTTTGGAAGATTAAGTGTATTTCCTACAACAGATTTGTTGCTGACACCCAAAAGAACCGGATATCCAAATTTATTCAATCTGTCCATACACGCTATAATCTCAAGATTCTGCTTTGTATCCTTCGCAAAGCCAACACCTGGATCAAGGATAATCTTATCATCTGCAATACCAGCCTTTGTTGCAATCTGGATACACTCAGCCATGTCAGCTTCCACGTCTTCGACAAAACTCTTGTAATCTGTATCATGACGATTATGCATAAGACAACAGGCTACGCCTGCTTTTGCAATAACATCAGCCATATTGCTATCCCACTTAAGTCCCCAGATATCATTAATAAGGTCTGCACCTGCAGCTATTCCTGCTTTTGCCACACCTGACTTATATGTATCCAGACTTATTGGTAGATCTATCTCTTTTTTGACAGCCTCGATAACCGGCACTACTCTTTCTATTTCTTCCTCGTCACTTATCATAGTATAACCAGGTCTGGTAGATTCGCCGCCTACATCAATTATATCGGCACCTTCCTCCTGCATCATAACTGCTCTTTTTATCGCACTGTCAAAATTATTGTATCTCGCACCGTCAAAGAATGAGTCAGGTGTCACATTTAGAATTCCCATAACATATGTATGGTTTATATCAAAATTTTTATTACCAATTATCATAACAGCCCCCATGGCTTATATAGCTATAATTAAAATGTCGATTGCTAATGGCTACACATTTAACATTCTGAAAAATGCCGCTTTCATCGCCTCATCTTCAAATGCGCCCCTTGCTACAGTTGTAACAGTATTGCTACCTGGCTTTTTGATACCACGCATAGTCATACACATATGCTCTGCTTCCACAACAACCATAACTCCTGCACAGTTTAATTCTTTCATAATTGCATCTGCAATCTGAGCTGTCATTCTTTCCTGGAGCTGCGGACGCTTAGCAAATACGTCTACAGTTCTCGCAAGTTTACTTAAACCAAGAACTTCACCATTTGGAATATATGCCACATGAGCCTTACCGTAAAATGGTAACAAATGATGTTCGCACATTGAATAAAAAGTAATATCCTTTTCAAGTACTATTTCATTGTTCTCACATGTAAATCTCTTCTGAAGATGAACTCCTGCATCCTCATCAAGTCCTGCAAAAATCTCCTCATACATACGGCCAATTCTTGCTGGTGTATCAACAAGTCCTTCTCTTGTAGGATCTTCACCGATGCCTTCTAAAAGAAGCTTAACAGCTTCTTCGATTTTCTTCTTATCTACCATTAATTCACAATCTCCTCAAGATATGGATCTATTCACTCCGTTTAGGGCTTCATTATATCACTTTACATCAAATATATCTATCACTTTGCCAAGATATGCAAGGGAACCACATGCGATGATTACATCATCTTTTTCCGCCATATTCATAGCAAATTCTACAGCCTCTTCCACAGAATCTGTACAGGTAACATTAGGGTTAACATCTCTTACAATCTGGGCCAGTTCTACAGATGATAAGGCTCTTGGATTATTAGGCGCCTGGCAGGTTAAAACCATCTGTCCATCCTTAGCTATTAGTTCTACAACCTTGTCCACTTCCTTATCTCTAAACATACCCATGATGTAAAACTTATTCTTATCAGCAAAATACATGTCTATGGATTCCCTAAGCCTTTTTGCTGCATCTTCATTGTGCGCACCATCTATAATTAGCAAAGGCTTCTTGTTCAGAATCTGGAATCTTGCCTGCCACTGTGTATTATGTAAACCTTTCTGTATTTTTTCCTCTCTTAATTTAGTAAAGCCACATTGATCTCTTAATATATGTACTGCCTTAACTGCCAGTGCAGCATTTTCTATCTGCCATACACCTGAAAGCGTGATCTCATATTTGTTTTTATCCATATAAAATGACTGCTTGCCAAGGCCGTATTTAACCTTAATGATTTCATCTGAATCAAGTTCTGACAGATTGCACTTTTTGTCTTTTGCACTTTCTCTGATTACCTGCAACGCTTCTTGCTTTTGTATTCCACACACTACAGGCGCCTGCGGCTTAATAATTCCACATTTTTTAGACGCAATCTCTGCCAAAGTATTACCTAGAAATTGCATATGATCCATAGAGATTGATGTAATTACAGAAAGCACTGTTGTAGTGATAATATTTGTCGCATCGTCAATGCCACCCATTCCAGTCTCTAATACTACTATATCGCATTTTTTATCTGCAAAATATTTGAAAGCTATGGCTGTTTCTATTTCAAAAGCTGTTGGATGTGGCAATCCGTCTGCCTGCATGCCTTCACATACGCTCTTAATCTGTTCTATAAAGTCACAGAAAGCCTTCTGACTTATCATAGTGCCATTAACCTGAAAGCGTTCCCTGTAGTCCCTGATGGTAGGTGATATATATCTTCCCACCTTATATCCTGCTTCTTTAAGGATAGTCGAAATAAAGCTTAAAGTTGAACCCTTGCCATTAGTTCCTGCTATGTGAACAAATTTAAGCCCATCCTGTGGATTGCCAAGGCGAGCGCACAATTCTCTCACACTATCAAGTCCCAAAACCGAACCCTTGATTTTTGTTATTTCTTCAATATATTCCAAACTTTCAATATATGTCATAAATAAAATCAGGGCTATGCCTAGGCATAGCCCCTCTCCTTTGTTAACCTATTTCATCAACATCACCAAGTTCTGCTAAATCTGCTCCCCCGATGTCCTGCATATTAACTGTTCTTCTTCTAATTCTTGCCTTTTCAGATTCTTCAAGAATGTAATTTTTGATTTCTTTAGCATTTCTTATATGGTCAATCATAAGTACCGGATGAGTCTTATCACCTGTAATGCACTTGATTGTTCCAAGCTTAAATATTCTCTCCATAAGACTTACTTCAAGCTCTACATCTGTAATCTTATACATATAGCAGTCATTCTCGTAAGTTTTGAAAAAACCTGAATCTATTGTTAAAACATCTTCAGTGATTGTGTATTTTGTAAATGTCCATGGCAAGCCTAAAAACAGCCATCTTTTTCTTTCTACGTACATATTATGCTCCTTTCGGAATATCTAATACTCCCACTACACAACATAGTACCACAATTATCTGATTTTTACACGTCCAAGACTTCTCATATCGAATTTTTCTTCACAGTACTTACATCTGTATATACCCTTCTCTTCATCCGACAGAGTAAAAATATGTGGCAATTCCTGCTCAATTGATGTAATACATCTTGGATTCTTACACTTAAATACTCTCTGGATTTCTTTTGGAAGTGTAAGCTCTTTCTTCTCAACGATTTCACCGTCTTTTACAACATTGACAGTGATATTTCTGTCAATTACAGCGAGAACATCCATATCGAGCTCATCAATCTTACATTCAACCTTTAAAATGTCCTTTTTGCCCATCTTATCTGATTTCGCATTCATAATCATAGCAACAGTTGCATCATTTTTTGTGTCCAACTGAAGATGATGATATATTGATAAACTCTGTCCAGCTTTAATATGATCTAGTACGAAGCCTTCTTCAATCTGTCCAATCTTTAACATTTATCTATCCTCCCCTATACCAAGCAGTGTGTAAATGAGCGCCATTCTGACATACACGCCGTACTGTGCCTGTTCAAAATATGCAGCTCTTGGATCATCATCAACTTCAACGCTTATCTCATTTACTCTTGGGAGTGGATGTAAAACAAGCATATCTTCTTTGGCAAGTTCCATCTTGGATTTATTGAGGATATAGAAATCCTTTAATCTGATATAGTCTTCTTCATTGAAGAATCTTTCTCTCTGAACTCTTGTCATATAGAGTAAATCAAGCTCCGGCATAACTTCCTCTAAGCTTATTACTTCTGTATATTCAATCTTCTTATTATTGAGTAATTCTATAATGTAATCAGGAACCTTAAGTTCATCTGGTGAAATAAAGATGAATTTGATTCCTTCATATCTGCAAAGTGCCTCTATAAGAGAATGTACTGTTCGGCCAAACTTTAAGTCTCCACAAAGACCAATTGTAAAGTTTCCAAGTCTTCCCTTTAAGCTTCTGATTGTAAGTAAATCAGTAAGTGTCTGTGTTGGATGCTGATGACCACCATCACCTGCATTGATTACAGGAATCTTTGATCTGCTCGCAGCTACCATAGGAGCACCTTCCTTTGGATGTCTCATAGCACAAATATCTGCATAGCTTGAGATAACTCTTATGGTATCTGATACGCTTTCACCCTTAGCTGCTGATGAAGAATCAGCTGATGAAAATCCCAGCACATTTCCTCCAAGATTCATCATGGCTGCTTCAAAGCTAAGTCTTGTTCTTGTACTTGGCTCATAGAAGCATGTTGCCAACTTCTTTCCATGACATACCTCTGCGTATTTAGCAGGGTTCTTCTCCATATCATTTGCAAGATCAAACAGCTTATCTAATTCTTCAACTGTAAAATCCAATGGATTCATTAGATGTCTCATAATAACCTCCCACTCAATTCATTACGAATCTCATTTACATAAAAAAATCGAAGAGAAAAAATTATCCCTTCGATCCTAATATCAACTTATTAAATTGTTGGTTTTTGTAAAATGTCTCACAATATATCCTCCAACTTCTACGATATAATACCATATATTGTGTTTGCTTTCAATAAAAATTTAACTAATATACCAAATAAGTTTAGGTGACTAAACTATAATTCTAAACTCTCTATTTTGAATGTCTATTTCAACCACATCATGAGCCCCGCCATATTCACCATCTAATGTCCACTCGGTAGTAAACTCATGTTCAACACGTACATGCGAAGTCTTACAGATAATTATATTGTCACAGCTTTCAGGACTTTCAATTGTCAAAGCTCTCATGGTGTTATTAAACTCCATAATATTCTTAGGAGTTCTGATAAACATCAACTCAAACAATCCATCATCAAGTTCTGACATACCTGCCCTGTTTTTCATTCCACCTACAGAATTTGAGTTAGATACAAGTCCAAGTAAAAATGAACCCTCATATACTCCATCATCTACTGTAAGCTTAAGCTTATACTGCTGCAGTTCTGACAGCTGCTTTGCGCATTCAAGAATATAGGCAGCATGTCCCATTACATTTTTAACTTCCTGAGGGGTTGTATATACAACCTTTGTAAATATACCAAATGCGGCTACATACAAAAATGGATTACCATTGAATCTTCCAATATCTATAGCCTGCTCATTGCCTGTAATAGTTGTCTTAAGTGCATCATTTAAGTTGCCTGGAAGTCCAAGTGTTGCTGCATAGTCATTTGTTGAGCCTGCTGGTATGTAACCAACTGCCCCATCATATCCAACCTGGCTGCAAAATGTTAAGAAATTGTTGAGCGTACCATCTCCACCACTAACAACTACTCTGTCGTATTTTTTTAATTCTTCTCCTGCATCTTCATACTTAAGGAGCTTAAGTACAGGACACAGAGTTACAAGGCAGTCATTTTCATTGTAGAAATCTACAATTTCAAACATCTTTTTTCTTACAACTCCTGTTCCTGATACAGGATTATATATAAACAATACTCTTTTCATTTGACTTACCTCTTTAGGCTATGCTCATGTACAAGTTCTTTGATTTCCTCAATTGTATCCTTAAATTTATCCGAAGACAATGGATTGTTACTAATCATATGCCTGTACAATGCACCTCTTCGCTTTGCACTTTCCCTAAGACGATTTTTCATTACCTCATTATAAAGTTTAAATTCAGCAATCTGTTCCATAAATTCCTGACGCTTAATGGCAATATTTTCATCGTACTCATCTATTTTTGCAGTTAAATCATCGACAATATCCATCTGGGCAAGCTTATTCTTTGCATCTTCAAGACGTCTTTCAAGTTCATCCATACGGGCCTCGAGTCTAATCTTAGCCTTCGCTGTATTGTCTTCAACCTTGATCTTAATTTCTTCCTTAACCTGCTGTCTGCTATCCTGGGCAAATGCGATAGCCACATCGATACGTTTCTCCATTCGCTCCAGTTCTTCCTTAAAGCGTTCCATATTGATAATAACTTCTCGCAAATCCATGGCAGTCTTGAAAGACAGCGAATAATCTGCCACAAATAATGCTGTAAAAAGAAGTGCCATAACATGTAATACTGGCTCAGTAAACCCTAAAACAACCCTCTCGATTGGTCTGTGAGCAAAATAATTCATAAGTAAGGTAAATGTGCCCCAGGCAAGACTTGCCTTTAAACATACATGACCTCTTATATTTAACAGACAACCCGTATAATCCCAATATCTTACTTTAAACAGTCGCTGCATTATATCACCAGTAAAATATTCCATGGTTGATGCACATATAAGCCCTGCAAAGAACATGGCAACCGGATAATTTATAAGTGGCATACCCACAAAAACCATAAGCACCGCTCCAAATCCATAAATTGGCAGTACTGGTCCACGCATAAATCCTCTGTTTGTAAGCTTTTTTGTTCTAATGCTTACATACGAGCACTCCCATATCCATCCTAAAAAACAATAAATAAAAAAGAATATAAGCCACTGATCCACTGAATAGCTCATTTTCCGTCTACCTCGCATTTGTCAAAAAAGAGACGCAAACCGCGTCTCTAATTAATTAAGAATTAAAATCGATTATCGGCTTCTCCGGCTCACTGGTTACAGCTACATCTGTAGCATATAATACAGGACCCTCACCCTCATAATCCGAAAAATATTCATATTTTATCTGTGCAGTAACCTTAACCCAGCTTCTCTCCTTAAAGTTTAAGCAACCTGGAAAATGAGTTGCAAAGCCAAGAAAAGCAAGATCATCAGCACAACAGGTCATAGCCATACGTCCTGGTACAAAGAAATCTTTTGGAAATTTCTTAGGGAATAATACCTGTCCTACATAACGAATTGTCTTTCCAACGTATCTGTCAGGATTATCCATCATATCTATATACCATACACCATAACCAAGATTATCAAGCTCAATAACCTCTGCATTGATATCAAATGGCAAGTCCTCATCTAGTGTCATATTAATTTCACCATCTTTACCTTCAAAGATGATTTCTGCCTGTGGATTAACGGCTTTCACATTTCTCTTATAATTAGCAAGATCTTCGATGCCATCACAGCGATTAAAGATTATCATCTCACTTCCACGCACCATATCTGCAACCATAGAGCGCATATTTGTGTAATACATGCTGAATGTGCTTGCATCTATAAGTGTTATTTGCTGCTCAATAGTCCAATCCTCTGGGAGCTTTATATCCTTGCTGTTCCACATACCATTGTATTCAATTATTACTCTGGATACTTTATTCTTATTAGCTATGTACTCGAGTGCTTCTACAGTAAAATCTTCTTCATCCTCTATAACTTCAAGAAAAGTATTAGTTCTCTTAAGTAACTTAGGATCGTACTCCTGCTCGCCTTCTTCACATAGAACAAGTAAAGTGCGCTCTCCTGATCTGAAATAGTCCTGACTTATTGTAAATGAGATAAAGTCAGTCTTTCCACTCTCAAGAAATCCATTAATCATATATACAGGAATCTGTGTTTTTCTATTGCCAAACATCGATAAACTCCTTTTGCTTATTAGTTAATTAAAGAAATAATCCTTTAAGACTATCCTCATTAAGTTTTGATCCAATTACACAAATCTTACCAGTTACATCAGCCTTGCCTGCACGAACATTCTTCTCTCCTGGTACATAGTCAAAGTAAATCCATGTGCCATCTGCTGCGGGAACCATACCCTTGGATCTAAGAATAAGTCCATACTTGTCATCGTCATCAAAGGCTTCCAAAGCTGCCTCAATTTCAGCAACTGTGAACTTCTTAGCTGTCTCAACACCCCAGCTGGTGAATACTTCGTCTGCATGGTGGTGATGGTGATGCTCGTGGTCATGATCATGATGATGTTCATGCTCATGGTCATGACATCCGCAGGTACAGTCTTCACCATGCTCATGATGGTGTTCATGATGCTCATGCTCAACCTGTTCCATAAGTTCTTTCTCAAGGTCGGATGCACCTTCGAAAGTCTTTAAAATATCAGCACCCTCCAACTGCTCCCATGGAGTAGTAATAATAGTTGCCTTTTCATTGTGTTCTCTGATAAGTTCGAGTGCCTTATCAAGTTTTTCCTGAGATATATCTCCTGTTCTACTAAGAACAATAGTGCCTGCATGCTCAATCTGATTATTGAAGAACTCACCAAAATTCTTTATATACATCTTAGCCTTGCTGGCATCTACAACTGCTACCGCACTATTTAATTCAACATCTGCTCCAAGACCGGCTTCAGATATTGCTTTCATAACATCGCTTAATTTACCTACTCCCGATGGTTCAATAATGATTCTTTCTGGATGGTATTTCTCTATTACTTCATGAAGAGATGTTCCAAAATCACCTACAAGTGAACAGCAGATACATCCTGAATTCATCTCCTTAATTTCTATTCCAGCCTCTTTAAGAAATCCACCATCTACACCAATTTCACCAAATTCATTCTCAATTAAAACAGTATTGGTTCCATTCAATGCTTCGCTAAGTAATTTCTTAATAAGTGTTGTCTTTCCAGCACCTAAAAATCCTGATACTACATCAATTTTAGTCACGATAACGCCTTCTTTCTAAAAATCATTTATATAAAACAAGTCGAACTATAAGCCGGGTTATGTCTTGGACGATCATCTATCTAGGACGACTGTTGCCAGCCGCCTCAAGCGACCTACCTGAAAGCTCGCCGGGTCAGGTCAACGCTCTCTGCTTGGTCTTGCTTCGGATGGAGTTTACATGTGCCCTCTGTGTTACCACAGAGGCGGTAGTCTCTTACACTGCCATTTCACCCTTACCCTTACGGGCGGTATATTTCTGTTGCACTGGTCTGTGAGTCACCTCAACCGGACGTTATCCGGCATCCTACCCTATGAAGCCCGGACTTTCCTCGTTAGCATAAGCTACCGCGATCATCCGTCCAACTTGTTTTAAACATAGTTACATCAAAGCACCTTACAGGCACTCTGATAAATATTAAACCTTAAAAATACTTCCACCTACAAACTCTCGTGAAATAGAGTTGATTGGAATCTTATCAGATGGAATACTAACAAAATATCCTAAAAACTTCAACAATCTTTGTGCTTCAAGATATTCTGGTTCACCCTCTCCAATGCCATATAACAATGGCTCAGCATATAACTTCAATGCTGCAAGTTCAAATATAGATGCTGAATTGAACATCACATCTGCACTTTCCTGATAAGGGAAAATATTCTCTTCCTCGCCTCTTCTAACGCTTGGCCACATCTGAATTGTACGCTTAGCCTGTGTACCACGTGTTCTTGCATCTCTAACCATACGTCTTAAAAGTCTTCCGTCTGTTGTAGGAATTCTGTTATGGCCGTCTATATTAAGACATGTAAGCGAACTGATATAAATCTTAAATTTACTCTCAGTAGGAAGCATATAACTCATCTTATCATTGAGTCCGTGGATACCCTCGATTACAAGAATATCATCTTCACCTAACTGCATATAATTACCACAGTACTCTCTGCGACCAATCTTAAAGTTAAAGGTTGGAAGTTCAACTCTCTTACCCTCAAGTAAAGCTACCATGTCTTCATTGAACTGCTTGATATCAATTGCCTCGAGACACTCAAAATTATAATCACCATTTTCATCAAGAGGAGTATCCTCTCTGTTAACAAAATAGTCGTCCACAGCAATTGGATGTGGCTTAAGTCCGTGAGTACGGAGCTGAATTGACAGCCTGTGTGAAAAGCTTGTCTTACCAGAAGAACTTGGTCCAGCTATCATAACAAACTTAACACCTTCTCTTGATGCTATCTCACTTGCTATCTCACTGATTCTTCTCTCCATCAGAGCTTCCTGTACTAAAATGAGGTCCTCAAGTTCACCTGCACAGATTTTATTATTAAGATCACTAACTGTGCCGATTCCCATCTCAGTTCCCCACTTCGTCGTGGTTGCCATACTTTCGAATAATTTCTCTCTTGGCTCAAAAAGTTCCAAAGATAATGGATCATCCTTATCTGGTAAGAGTAATAAAAATCCATCTTCATACGCCATTACAACAAAAGATTTTACGTATCCGGTACTTGGCAGCATATATCCATAGAAATAATCATAATAGTCTTCTAATGAATACACATTAACTGTAGAACTCATACGATATTTGAAAAGCTCAACTTTATCTGTCATGCCCTGTTCTTCAAATATTTTTACAGCCTCTGCAAGAGGATATGTCTTCTTAACAATTGGAATATTAGCTTCAACAAGCTCGCTCATTCGCATATTAACATGTTCAACTAAGTCATCACTTGCCTTGAAATCTCCCTGTACTGAACAAAAGATTCCCTTTCCAATTGAGAATTCAACCTTAATTTTACCTTTAATCTTCGAACCAACAACATCGCTGACAGCCTTTACAAGAAGCATTGTTGCACTTCTTTCATAAGTCTTATGGCCAATATTGTCTCTAAGAGTAATAAATTCAATGGTTGCATCATTCTGAACCGTTCTGTGAAGTTCTCTGATTTTTCCATTTTCCTTAATAAGAGCTATTTCACCCTTATATGCCCCCTGGTACTCATTGACTATTTCTTCAAAAGATGTACCCTCGGCATATTCTTTTTCAATACCTAAAATTGTAAGTTTTGCCATACTTTTTTACCTCATTACCCCAATTACAAGTCTTTCAATAAACTTTCAATACCTACTAATTTGCCTTCAATCTGCACAATTCTATCATAAATAGCCTCATTCTTTTCTGATGAAGCAACTCCCGCTTCTGCTTTAAGCCGTTCGACTATTTCTGACATCTTTGTTTGCTCATTTTCCAGATATGCTTTCAAAACCGGATGCTTTTTGTCTATCAAAATAGGACCGTACTCTTCCTGAAGACAGTTTAATTCATCTCCATGTCCAGCACCCACACATCTCATGGACACGTAGTACTTTCCCTCATCAAAAACCATCTCCTCATCTTCTATTGCAAACCCCTGTTCATATAGAAAATGTCTGACAAATGGAATATCCGAATGTGGTGATAATACAAAGCATTTCATCGCTTTAAACTTATCGACAGAGTCTTCTAAAATCCTGCAAATGAGCCTTCCGCCCATACCTGCAATAATTGCAGCATCGGTCTCCCCGACCTCAAGTCTTTTCGCTCCATCAGATAATCTGGTAGATATAACATCCTCTAAGCCATATTCTGTTATATGTTCTTTAGCACGAACCAGTGGTCCGTCATTGACATCCATAGCAAGTGCAAATGGCGCCTTCCTGTCTGTAACCATATAGATGGACACAAATCCATGATCACATCCTATATCGGCAATACTTAACCCCTCAGGCACCATATCAGCTATGGTTTTCATTCTTAAACTAATTGGAACCATTACTCAAGATAATCCTTAAGCTTACGTGATCTTGATGGATGACGAAGCTTTCTAAGTGCCTTTGCTTCAATCTGACGAATACGTTCACGAGTAACGTTAAATTCCTTACCTACTTCTTCAAGAGTACGGGCTCTTCCATCATCAAGACCAAAACGTAATCTGAGTACCTTCTGCTCTCTGTCTGTAAGTGTGCTTAATACCTCAAGAAGCTGTTCCTTAAGAAGAGTAAATGCTGCTGCATCTGCAGGAACAGGAATATTATCATCAGGAATGAAATCTCCAAGATGACTGTCTTCCTCTTCACCGATAGGTGTCTCAAGTGAAACAGGCTCCTGACTGATCTTAAGAATCTCTCTTACACGCTCAACTGGCATGTTCATCTCTTCTGCTATTTCTTCAGGAGTAGGTTCACGGCCTAATTCCTGGAGTAACTGTCTTGAAACCCTGATGAGTTTGTTAATTGTCTCAACCATATGAACAGGAATACGAATTGTTCTTGCCTGATCTGCGATTGCTCTTGTAATAGCCTGTCTGATCCACCATGTAGCATATGTAGAGAATTTGAAACCTTTACGGTAATCAAACTTCTCAACAGCCTTAATAAGACCAAGATTACCTTCCTGGATAAGATCAAGGAAAAGCATTCCACGTCCTACATATCTCTTTGCAATAGAAACAACAAGACGAAGATTTGCCTCAGCAAGTTTCTTCTTTGCTTCTTCATCACCCTCTTCCATACGAAGAGCTAATTCAATTTCTTCATCAGCACTAAGAAGTGGTACCTTACCAATCTCCTTTAAGTACATTCTTACAGGATCTTCAATGCTAATACCATCTGGTACTGAAAGATCAATGTTCTCTACATCAATTTCGTCTTCTTCTGTGAGAATAATTTCTTCATCATCAATAAGTGAATCGATAGGAAGATCATCAATACTGTCGATATCATCCGGGATATCAATATCATCCATCTTCATAACATCAATCCCTGATGCATCAAGGGTTTCAAGAACCTTCTCAAACTGATCCTCATCAAGATTAAATTCGGCAAATGCTTCCTGTACCTCTACATACTCAACAACATTTTCCTTTTTCTTTGCCATATCGAGGATATATTTCATCTTCTCCTCAAATTTTGGCTGTAATGATTCGTCCATTTCAAGTCTCCTTTATATTTACTCTAAATGAATTTTTATATTTTTTAATTCTTCCAGTTTTTTCTTAGCCTCAACCATCTGTGTAATTGCTGTTACATCGCTGGCAAGTCTGGAAGAATAGTAATCAAGACTGTTGCTCTTAACCTTCACTAAAATATCGTGAAAAGCCTTATCTTTATCCGGTCCGGATTCTATCTCTATAGGTATACCATCCAGTCCAGTAAGCTTTGTGTTAAATAAAAGTGCCACTTCCTTTTGATCTTCTTCGTCATCAAACATTGATATTATGGAAGCCGGTTCAAAATTCCCCTGATGAATTCCATCATATAGTTTCTCTGCCACTTTCCTATAAATATCTTCAGTAAAATCCGATATATCTACATACTTTTCTATCTTACTAAGAAGCTGTGGTTCATCCGTTAACCAGGTAATCAAAAGTCGCTGTGCCTTCCTTCTTCCCTCATCAGGATCTGCTTTTTTTATACCCGATTTAGGTGGTTCAACAGGTTTCGAAATACCTATGCCTGCGTAACTTACTACCATCTTTCTCATGGCATCCACTGATATGGAATATCTTTCGCAAATGGCATCTATATAATTATTTCTTTCAACTTCATCTGCAAAATTACAAATCTTCTTTGCTATCTCCCTGTGGAAATTTGTCTTCTCTTCAGGATCCTTAAAATTGTAATCCTTCTCAAGAACATCCACCTCAAAAAAGAAACTGTTATTTGCATTGTCTATTCTTTCCTGCAAGGCTTCTGCCCCAAGATTTTTAATAAATTCATCCGGGTCCTTATAAGGCTTAAGATCAAGTACTTTAGCCGTGAGCCCTACTTCTCTTAGAATACCTATAGCTCTTAAAGCGGCTTTCGTTCCAGCACCGTCGCTATCGTAACTTAAGATTACACTGTTACAAAAACGCTTAACCATACTGGCTTGCCCCGATGTAAATGCAGTACCCAGTGACGCAACTGCCTCTATAAATCCTGCCTGGTGCATGGATATTACATCCATATATCCCTCGCAAAGAATCAAATAATCCTTCTTGCTGGATCTGGCAAAATTTAGTCCAAACAAGTTTCTGCTCTTATCAAATATCGGTGTTTCAGGGCTGTTAAGATATTTAGGCTCTCCATCCCCCATTACACGTCCGCCAAAGCCTATTACTCTGTGATTGGCATCCTGGATAGGAAACATTACTCTGTTCCAGAATTTGTCATGGGTTCCTCTCTTCTCATCGTGAGATGCAAGACCTGCCTTAACAATAAGATCATCGCTATAGCCTTTGCTTTTAAGATACTTAACAAGGTCATCACTAAATGGCAGTGAGTAACCAAGGCCAAAACTCTTCATCGTATCGTTAGTCAGCTTTCTTTCAGTAAAATATTTGAGTCCAAGCTTTCCAGCATCCCCTCTTAACTGATAATAGAAATATTTTGCAGCTTCCTTATTTATCTCCAAAAGTCTGGCTTTCTCACTTACAGCCTTCTTCTGCTCAATAGTCATCTCGACTTCCGGCAGTTTAACTCCAGCTCTTTCTGCAAGTTTTTCTATAGCCTCCTGGAATGTGTCATTTTCATACTTCATAAGAAAAGTATAGACATTGCCACCTGCCCCACATCCAAAACAGTAAAATATCTGCTTTGAAGGCGATACGGAAAATGAGCCTGTCTTCTCGTTATGAAATGGGCACAATCCAAAATACGTTGAACCTTTTTTTGTCAGTCTGACATACCCTGAGACAATATCCACTATATCATTTTTAGTTCTTACTTCTTCAACAATATCCTCTGGATAATACATGAATACCTCAAATTATAAATGCCATGACTTTGGAATAAATAATTCCTCGTACTTAGCTATAGCATATCTATCGCTCATAGCCCCTACAAAATCACATACAATTCTCTCCTTTGCTTCGCCCTCATTAAGAAGTCTGAGCAACTCTGATGGAAGTAAATCAATGTGATTAAGATAATATGTATACAGAGTCTCCATAAGCATCTCAGCTTTACCTTCCTCTGCCTTTGCTTCTGGATTTTTATATACATTTTCAAACATAAATGCGCGCAAATCCTTCATAGCCTGAGCTACCGGTTCTGACTGGCATATATCATTTTTACCAAAACTGGTTATTACAATATCGTGAATAAAATGATCAAGACGCTCACCTGTTGTATATCCGATAGCTTCTCTGATTGACTTTGGTACATCTGCCTCTGTCAAAATTCCACCCCTGATAGCATCATCCATATCATGATGAATATAAGCAATTTTATCTGAAAGTCTTACAATCTTGCCTTCAAGAGTAGAAGGTTGTCCACTTGTCTGGTGGTTTAAAATTCCATCTCTGACTTCCATTGTCAGGTTTAATCCCTGTCCGTCCTTCTCTAAAACATCAACTGTTCTAAGGGACTGTTCCTGATGTTGAAATCCCAACGGACATATATCATTGAGAGCTCGCTCGCCCGCATGACCAAATGGTGTATGTCCTAAATCATGCCCAAGAGCAATAGCTTCCACCAGATCCTCATTAAGTTTAAGAGCCTTGGCAATAGTTCTTGCATTCTGACTTACTTCAAGTGTATGTGTAAGTCTTGTTCTGTAATGATCTCCTTCAGGTGTCAAAAATACCTGCGTTTTATCTTTAAGTCTTCTAAAGGATTTGCTGTGAAGAATTCTGTCTCTGTCTCTTTGGAAAACAGGTCTGATGTCACACTGTTCTTCATTACGAATTCTGCCTTTAGAATTAACGCTTAATGTAGCATATTCACTTAATGTAAGTTTTTCACGATTTTCAAGTTCTTCTCTAATAGTCATACTATCCACCATATATGAATTTTATCCCACAATTATATTATTACACGCCTCCTTTCCTTTTCCTTTTATTAAATTCTAAAATATTTATTAACTCTTATCTTTTGGCACTTTTTTACCTTGAAAGTAAAAATTAATGTCTGTATAATAACAAAGATTGCAAAAATGCATAAATATAAGAAGAAAAGCATTTCCCGCTTTTGATATTGAGAGGATAAATCATGCAGTATACATTGGGAATCGATATCGGTTCTACAACAGTTAAAATTGCCATATTGGATGAACAGCACAAACTGTTATTTGCAGATTACGAAAGACATTTCGCCAACATTCAGGAAACTCTTTCCAACCTGCTTTCTAAGGCGTGCGATAAATTAGGTGATATCACTGTTCACCCTATGATTACAGGCTCTGGCGGACTTACACTTGCCAACCATCTTGAAGTTCCATTTACACAGGAAGTTATTGCTGTATCAACATCGCTTCAGGAGTTTGCTCCAAAGACAGATGTAGCAATTGAACTTGGTGGTGAAGATGCCAAGATTATTTACTTTGATAATGGCAATATCGAACAGCGAATGAATGGTATCTGTGCTGGTGGTACAGGTTCATTTAGCGATCAGATGGCAGCTCTTATTCAGACAGACGCAACTGGTCTCAATGAGTATGCCAAAAATTATCACTCTCTTTATACAATTGCAGCCAGATGTGGTGTATTTGCCAAAACAGATATTCAGCCATTAATCAATGATGGAGCTACACGTGAAGACCTTTCAGCTTCTATCTTCCAGGCTGTTGTTAACCAGACCATTTCAGGCCTTGCCTGCGGTAAACCAATAAGAGGACATGTCGCATTTTTAGGTGGTCCTCTTCACTTCCTTTCAGAGCTTAAGGTTGCTTTTATTCGTACATTAAAATTGGATGATGAACATATAATAGATGTTGATAATTCCCATCTTTTTGCTGCTATGGGTTCTGCCCTCAACGCTAAGGAAGATGCTTCATGTACCCTGGGTTCCATGATTAATCGTCTTTCTGGTGGAATTAAGATGGAATTTGAAGTGGAACGTATGGAGCCACTATTTGCATCTAAGGAAGATTTTGACGAATTTGAAAAACGTCATGCAAAGGCACAGGTTAAGAAAGCTGATTTCAAGAATTACAAAGGAAACTGCTATCTTGGAATTGATGCCGGCTCTACAACAACCAAGATTGCTGTAGTCAGCGAAGAAGGTGATCTTCTTCACTCATTTTACAATAATAACAATGGTAATCCTCTTCAGACTGCCATTGATGCAATTATCGCTATATACAGAATGATGCCTAAGGATGCTCATATTGTAAGGGCATGCTCAACCGGTTACGGTGAGGCTCTTATGAAAGCTGCATTCTTACTTGACGACGGCGAAGTAGAAACTGTTGCTCACTACTATGCTGCCGCATTTTTCAAACCTGACGTAGACTGTATCCTTGATATCGGCGGTCAGGACATGAAGTGCATCAAAATCAAAAAGCAGACCGTAGACAGCGTACAGCTCAATGAGGCCTGCTCGTCAGGATGTGGCTCATTTATCGAAAACTTCGCTGAATCTTTGAATTATTCAGTACAGGATTTCGCTAAGGAAGCGCTCTTTGCCCCACACCCAATTGATCTTGGTACAAGATGTACCGTATTTATGAACTCTAAAGTTAAGCAGGCTCAGAAGGAAGGTGCTACTGTTGCCGACATCTCTGCGGGTCTTGCATATTCAGTTATTAAAAATGCGCTCTTTAAGGTTATTAAGGTAAGCGACGCTTCTGAACTTGGTAAAAACATCGTAGTTCAGGGTGGTACATTCTATAACAATGCTGTTTTACGAAGCTTTGAAAAAACTGCAAAATGCGAAGCCATTCGTCCTGATATTGCTGGTATCATGGGTGCCTTTGGTGCTGCTCTTATTGCCAGAGAACGTTATGAAGAAGGCTATAAGACATCAATGCTTGATCTTAAGGCTGTAGAATCCTTCACCTTTGAAACAAGCATGGCAAAATGTAAGGGATGTACAAATAACTGCCGTCTTACCATCAACAGATTCCCTGGTGGTCGCCAGTATATTTCAGGTAACCGTTGTGAGCGTGGTCTTGGTAAGGAAAAGAATAAGAATAATATCCCTAACCTCTTTGAATATAAACTTGACAGATTCTTTGGATATGAATCTCTTCCAGCCGATAAGGCTCCACGCGGAACAGTTGGTATTCCTCGTGTACTTAACATGTATGAGAATTATCCTTTCTGGCATACATTCTTCACAGAACTTGGTTACAGAGTAATTCTGTCTCCTATATCCAACAGAAAAATTTACGAGCTTGGTATAGAATCAATACCTTCTGAATCAGAATGTTATCCAGCAAAATTGGCTCACGGACATATCATGTGGTTAATTAACCAAAAGGTAGATTTTATCTTCTATCCAGCTTTGTTCTATGAAAGAAACGAAATTAAAGAATCTAACAATCATTACAATTGTCCGATTGTTACTTCATATTCAGAAAATATCAAAAACAATGTTGAAGAAATAGGTCGTGGTGAGGTCAAATTCATCAACCCATTCCTTTCATTTGAAAGCCCTGAAATCATAGCCAAAGAGCTTATAAAGTATTTCAATGATATCCCTTCAACAGATATTACAACAGCCGTTAAACAGGCGTGGGATGAGCTTGATAATGCACATAAGGATATCCAGAAGAAAGGTGAAGAGGTCGTTAAGCTTCTTAATGAAACAGGTGCAAGAGGTATAGTTCTCGCCGGAAGACCATATCATCTTGATCCAGAAATCAACCATGGTATCCCTGAACTTATAAACTCATACAACATAGCTGTACTCACTGAAGACAGTGTATCTCACCTGGCTAAGCCTGAACGTCCACTTATTGTATCTGACCAGTGGATGTATCATTCTCGTCTTTATGCAGCAGCCTGCTTTGTAAGAACTACAGAGAATATAGATCTGATTCAGCTCAATTCCTTTGGATGTGGTCTCGATGCTGTAACTACAGATCAGGTTAATGATATCCTGTCCAATGCAGACAAGATTTATACATGCTTAAAGATTGATGAGGTTAATAACCTTGGTGCTGCCAGAATCAGAGTTCGTTCTCTTATATCTGCTCTTGATGTAAGAAAACGTCAGAATAAGCAGCGCACCATCAGACCTTCCTCAATTGAGAAAGTTGAATTCACGAAGCAGATGAGGGATGACAAATATACAATTATTGTCCCTCAGATGTCACCAATTCATTTTGATTTGATTGGTCCTGCAATGGCAAGTTGTGGCTACAATGTCGTAGTACTTAATACAAACAGCCGCGCTTCTATTGATATGGGTCTAAAATACGTTAATAACGATGCATGTTATCCATCATTATTAGTTGTTGGTCAGCTTATGGAAGCCTTATTCTCAGGCGAATATGACCTCAACAAGACTGCTCTGGTTATCACACAGACAGGTGGTGGATGTCGTGCTACTAACTATATTGGATTTATAAGACGTGCTCTTAAGAAAGCTAATCTGGAGCATATTCCAGTTATCTCACTTAATCTTGGTGGTATTGAGGTTAACTCTGGATTTGAAATCAATACAACACTTTTGGTAAGAGCCGCTATGGGTGCAGTTTTTGGTGATATATTCCAGAAGGTCGTATACAGAATGCGTCCATATGAACTTGAAGCAGGCAGTGTTGATAAGCTTCATAAGGAATGGCTAGAGAAATGCGTAGCATTCTTAACTCAGAAGCATGTATCACTTTCTAAGATGTATAAGATGGCAAAACAAATTATTAACGATTTCGATAATATTGCCATAGATGAGAACATCAAGAAACCTCGTGTTGGTATTGTCGGTGAGATTCTTGTAAAATACTCTCCTGCTGGAAATAACAAACTTGTAGATTTATTGGAATCTGAAGGTGCTGAAGCTGTAGTACCAGACCTTATGGGATTCATGCTCTATTGCTTCTATGATCAGATATATAAACATGAGCATTTTTCAACAAGTAAAAAATCTGCCATGATATCTTCATTTGCTATCAAAGCAATTGAGACACTTATAAAGCCAATTAACAAAGCATATGCTAAGAGTAAGCACTTTGAAGCAACTGCTCCAATACGTACACTTGTTAAATATGCTGAGGATTATGTTTCTATTGGTAATCAGACTGGTGAAGGCTGGTTCTTAGTTGGTGAGATGATTGAATTGATTCACTCTGGTGCACCAAACATTGTATGTACACAGCCATTTGGATGTCTTCCAAACCATATTGTGGGTAAGGGTGTTATAAAAGAAATCAGAAGAACTCATCCTGAAGCCAATATTGTAGCTATCGACTATGATCCAGGTGCTAGTGAAGTTAACCAGCTTAACAGAATCAAGCTTATGCTTTCCGCAGCCATCAAGAAGATGAAGTAGTATATAAACAGAATATTTACGCACTAATATGAAAAAAGTCGCTATATCCTAGCGACTTTTCTTATTTACATATTTATTGTTTGTAAACTTTTACTGCTTGTATTCACTTAAACCCATGAGACACTCAAGGCTTTGTCCCAAAGGTCTCTCTGTTCATCTACCTGCTCATTTAACCATGCTACTGCAGCACTCTTCCCCTCAGCATCAAGTGGGAAAGATTTATACTGCTTTAATTCATCCGCAGTCTTTAAAAAATTGTAAGGTTCAGGCCATATACAAGCCTCTATCTCTTCCGACGAACGACGTAACAGATATCTCATCCCCTGATAGCTTCCACTCATCGGTTCCTTCTTTATATAGTTTAATGAAATTGTTGAATCAGGGATATATTCCATTTTACACACTAATCTCCATTACTTTCCTGCATATTTAGCAAGCTGTTCTATATACCATCTGCAGGCTTCATTCAAATCTTCATCTACGAAGTCTGTAAGCTTATTGCATGTTGGTATAAATGATGCACTTGATTCGTCTCTGTTAGCAATATTCCACATAACAAAACTTACATCATACTTATCAGCAAGTTCAAACCATTTAAGTGTTTCTTCAAAATTGTTTTTGAAATTTCCACTTGCATCACAACATCCAAATTCGGAAATAAACAAAGGTAATCCTGCTTTTGCAGCATCCTCAAAAGTCTCTCTTAACTCGTCTTTATGTGTATCTGCATAAAAATGAAGAACATACATAAGATTCTTATCAATAGTAATTGGACTTGCTACTGCTTTATCAACTTCCTGACTCCACTTTGGTGTACCACATAAAATTACTGCGTATTCATCATGCTTTCTAATAACAGGTATTACCTCATTTGCATACGCTTGGATATCTTCCCATGTACAATCAACATTAGGCTCATTACATATCTCATAGAATACGTTGCCATATGCTTTATATCGGCTTGCAACTATATCAAAGAACTTTATAGCCTCTTCTTTATTCATAAGTGGATTTGAGTCAGAAAGAATGTGCCAGTCAATAATAACATACATACCTACTTCTGTGGCATATCTTACACCTCTATCAATCACTTCAAGAAGTTTTTCCTTGTTGGCCTCGTCTCCAACACAGTATCCATCTTCCTCTGCAGTGTACATAGCAAGTCTTACAACATCCACATGCCATTTCTCGCACATGAATTCAAAAAACTCTCTATTAACGTATTCTGGATACCATGATAAACCATGTGTTGAATATCCGTGTAATACGACAGTTTCTCCATTGTGATCTACAAGTTTGCCCTTACTATTAACATGAAGGGCTCCATGCTTTTCATATTTAGTCATAACAAATTATCTCCCTTAAATCTTATCTGTTATCCGCCATAATTGCTGTAAGCAAATAGGTAAATGGCGAATTCCAATAAATTGTAATCTCATTAGTAGAATAGCTGTCCAAATGATCTGCATATAGTTTTGCAGGTGGAACGCCTACCATAGTTTTCTTGACATGTGCATCCTGTAAGCCACCATTAGGGCCACCAACTACCATACCACTAACCGGACTGCCTGCAGCAGCACTTGGTCTGTGATGTGGATTAACAGGAGGTACAGCTCCAAAGCCTGTTACAAAACAATATCCTGTCGCATTCTGTCCTAAAAGGTATGTAATCTGGTCATATGCAGCATCTTTATACTCCTGTCTGCCTGTCAATTGGGCTGCAAGAAGCATCTCTCTTGCATATGAACATACGATAAGGTTTGACCCCCAGCAGTAATTCGATCCCAGATCAACCATATATCCATCTGTTTTACAATTATTCAGATATTCATCTGCCTTTGTTATAATCGCTTCTTTTAATTTATCCAACAATTCAGGATTCTGTTCTTCTCTATCAAGTGAAAGATATGCTGTATTGCCATAGCTTCCCATATCATCCCAGCCAAAGCCATGTGATATTCCCTTTACAAGGCTGGCCTCAAAAGCTTCTTTATACTTAATATCTTTTGTGACTTTATATAATTCTACTGCAGCCCAGTAAACTTCGTCATCAATAATAGCATCCCTGTATTCACCTGTGCGAATATCTTCAGGATTCTTAAATGTTGGATCTCCTTTATGCAATTCCAAATACGCATAGGCCTTTTTTGCTGCTTCAATTGCCTGATTTGCAAACTCAGGAACATATTCCCTGTATATTGTCGATGCTTTAGCCATAATGGCTGCAAAATCAGCAGTAGCTGCAATACTTATAGGACTAAGTACTAATTCCTCAGTCTCTTCCTCAGGCATAACAAAACCTGGAAATGTTCTACAGGTAACTTTATGATACACTCCACCTGATTCTTCATCCTGCATCTTAAGCATCCAGTCGAGTTCAAACTTCGCCTCATCAAGAATATCGGGCATACCGTTACCGCTCTCTGGAATCCCCAAATCATCAGCTGACCACATATCCGGATGTTCTTCATAAGCCATAAGTAAATCTGCAATAGTAGTCGCCCCGGCAACTATATAACGTCCGTAATCTCCCGCATCATGCCATCCGCCATTAACCTCTTTATATTTATCTGTGCCATATATAAGTGCTGGTGTATTATGGCAGGCAGGATGCGCAGCGCTTCCTGCAATATCAGCTGTAACTTCAACTCCACAACGCTGCTTTGTAAGCATTACAAGAGAATCTTTAAGAATGTCATCATATACATCATCGCCTATCACAAATGGGTGCGATGTCTCGCCATTGCTTACTTTAATTTTGTATGTTCCCGGAAGTTTTATATCACTAAAATCTCCCTGCATAACCTCTTCATCTGCATGCTGAGCCTTAACAGGTCCTGTCAGCATTCCACTGAATACAACAGTATCATTTTCATCTATAACAACAAAACTATTGTCAATCCCTTTTGTTCTTACAACGCATGTTTTTCTTGCGTTAGTCATAAAACCCAGCTGATTTGTATTAATGTCTTTTATCATAAGATTCCACCCCAAAATAAACTATAAAATAATTATAATATAGTTTAGTACATGCCTCAATGTCACTTTTCTATACCTTGTTTACAATTTTCATTCATTTATTCCAATTGAAAACAAATCTTCAAATGATATCTTTTTATTTACAATCTGTATGAAACGACTATCAAAATCAATTTTGGATACCATACCCGTTATTTTTAAATACTCTTCCCTCTCATAATAGACTGCAGTTACCATATCCTGTTTTTTAATCTTGTGAATCACTTCATCAAGTTCTTCTTTTCTTTCTTCAGACAGTTCTTTTTTATCTACGACAATTCTTTCCTTTGCTCTAAGCGCCTCCTCATATCCTTTCAACGCCGCAAAGGGCATAAATTGTTTTGCCCTGTCTTCACGACTCATCTTTGCTCTCATATGCATTCTCCTATTTGCGATGACCGCCAATTTGAGCATTACGTTCTATGGTAGTTCCTGACTTATCAAGATTCATACCTTTTAAAATTGCATTTTTGCCATATTTATTTTTAAGATTAATTATTGCTTTTTGAATATTTCGTTCTCTTTCCAGGGCAACTGGGTCAGTAAACAGATTATATTGAACATAAACTTCATCTGCTAAATTGTTAAATGATATATTTATTCTCCTCACCTGACCGTTTCTCTTTACTATCTGATTGTACAGTTTTTCAATATTAGGAAGAATAACAGATGCTGAGCTTGTAAGATAATCAAGACTAATAGTCCCCCTTGAACTTTCCAAATCAAATCCGTTCTCATACCCCAAGTACATAGTTATAGACTTAGTAACCAATTCCTTTTCGACAAGATCCAAACACATCAGATCTGCCATTTCTTTTACAATCAGTAACCCTTCTTCTATATCATATCCTCTGGCAAGGACCTGACCACTGGTAATTGAAGTATTTTCCGGCTTATAATTCTTTATATCACTGATAGTTGCAGTTTCTCTTCCCCAGGCATGATCAATCAGAAGTTCTGCATCTATACCAAAGATTCTGTATAATAAATCCTCATTACATTCTGCAATTTCCTTCATGGTGGTAATACCATACTTTTCAAGTCTGGCAGCGATACCTGGACCAATTCTCCAAAAATCCGTTATTGGTTTATGTCTCCACAATTGCGCCCTGTAGCTTTCTTCATCGAGTATTCCTATATGATCCTCAACATGCTTTGCCGATATGTCCAGCGCTATCTTGGCCAGATACATATTACTTCCTATTCCACATGTAGCTGTTACACCTGTTTCTTTATATATATCATTCATGATATGTACTCCAAGCTCCTTTGGAGACATGTTATACAAAGTAAGGTAATTGGTTACATCCAAAAATGCTTCATCAATCGAGTAAACATGAATATCATCTTTTGATATATACTTAAGATAAACCTCATATATTCTTGCAGCATAGTCAATATAAAGCTGCATTCTTGGCACCGCCATTGTATAATCTATTCCCTTAGGGATTTGAAAAACCCTACACCTGTTCTTTATTCCCAGCGCCTTCATAGCTGGTGTTATAGCCAGACATATTGTCTTTTCAGATCTTTCTGGATCTGCTACAACAAGCCTTGCAGTCAGCGGATCCATACCTCTTTCAACACATTCCACAGAAGCATAGAAAGATTTCAAATCAATAACCATATATGTTTTTTCTGCCATCTTTCCCTCCTGTAGATTCATAAATAAAAAAGGTGAGCAATATGCCCACCTTTAATCAATATCACTTTTCAAGTAGATTATTCTGCTTTCTCTTCTGCAGCTTCTTCTTTAACTTCTTCCTCTTTAGATTCCTCAGCTTCAGCTGCTTCCTGAGGTGTAGGAATTTCAGCTGCCTTTGTTACAGAAGTATCTTCAGCAGTCTTCTTTGATTCCTTGTGGTAAATCCACTCTCTCTTCTCAACCATAGCTGCTGATTCCAATGTCTCATCAGAAGAGATATCTTTGTGCCAATGGCTCTTATACATCTTAGAGATGATAATCATAATTGCAATAATAATTGCTGCAAGAATGATTACTGAAATAATAACTTCAATTGCATATAATGTCGAACCAGTAGCAGCAATACCTGTATTAGCACTGATATCAGTATTATCTGAATTAAGGAATGAGAACAGGTTACATACTCCAGCAACACCACTAAGTAATCCCATCCACATCTTTGCTAAGATGTTAGCAGATGTCTTTGACTGAATTACAAGCATGATTGCAATGATAAGAGCAATGATAGGTCCAATAAACTTATTAGAGTTACCATACATATAATTAACTGGTGCGTTCTCATCAATCTGGCTGTTATCAGCAAGCTTAATAGCATTTGAAACATAAGCTCTGATAAGTGAAAATGCAAAGAATGCAATACAAAGAATACAAACTATTGTTGCAAATAAATCATACTTGTTACCAAGTATTGGATTACCTTCTGTTGTAACCTTGTTCGCAGCATATGCTACATAAGCATAAACTGGAAGGAAAATCGCACATGCAGCTACTGGCATAATGCCGTATGACTGATTTTTCTTCTTATAGAAATCGTTAATATCGATTACTGCAAGTAATGCTGCGAAACCAACAATCATAAGTGTATGTAACCAGTTCTTACCGTTTGCTGTATTGCCAAATGGTAAATAATAACAGATTACACAAACAACACCATGTGCTACTAAAGAAATAGGTAACTGCTGTACATAAAGTCTAACTGCTACGAATATAACTAAAACTACAGCAGAAACAATTGTATATGGCCATGAGAATGACTCTGCACGAACCAATGCTGTGATTCCAAGCGATACGCTAAGAGCCAGCAGATAAATCATAATACAGTTTGCAACATCAAATAAAATCTTATATCTTCTACTAATCATTTTCCACTACCCACTTTACAATCTTCTCTTTGTCATCTTCATAAGGAGTGATATCAACATCCTTGAATTCAGGAATGATGAGCTTTGTAGAATGTCCTTTCTCTATGAATTCATCTAATGCTTTAACAAAATCTGATTTTCTATTGTTAGAGATTACAATAAACTCTGTATTGCCATCATCAATCTTCTCAGCAGCACCAAGAATATGCTTGAAAGCTCTTGGATTCTTTGTAACATCGATTCTAGCAATTGTCTTCTCTAATGATTCCTTATCATCTGTATCAGATACTGCATCAAGTCTGCACTCTTCACCTGTAATCATATCTATACCATTTGTAAAGAACTGTACAGGAATCTCATCCTTGTAGCAACGACCTACAAAATAATCTGCAATTCTAAGTCCGTCTTCAACGAGCTCATCAGCTCTTGACATAGAATTAAGTTCTGTATTGAGAAGAATTACACACTTCTTGTCTTCTTCCTTCTTAATTGTAGTCATGATTGAATCAATATTCTCTGGAACACTCATATCAACTACTGGCTTTGGAAGAACATACATAAGTCTAGGTGTCTTTAATGTCATTCTTCTTGCTTTTGAAATGAAGAAGTCCATACCAAATACATCGATAGAAGCCAACTGGTAGCATCCTCTCTTAAGACACTTGAATGGGTATGATCTTGTAACCTTCTGATAAGGTAATACAGAGAAGTAATCACTTCTGTATATCTGATCAGTTACGGCCGAGCTCTTCTTTACTTCTGCAAACTTAAATGTCTTTGGAAGAGCAAATCTAATCTGGAGAATTGAAATTGGCAAAACCTTGTCATTGGAAATCTTCTCAACAAGATTGTTGTCCTCACCTTCTCTTACGGTGTCCTTTTCAAATTCTACGGAAATGTTCAGTCCCTTATGCCAAAATCTCTTATAGATTATACTTACTGCAAAGTAAAGAACAATTCCAACCAAGAGTACAATCAATAATTTCATCCTTTTAAACCCTCACTTTGAAAAATAGTATCGGCTCAAATAAAACTATACCAACTGAAGTATATCATACTTTTTTCCTATTGTGTATACAAATACCACAAATTTATGCAAATAGTTTTACTGATTATTTGTTTAAAGATCGACCTTTTTAAGGCGAGTTCCAAGTTCTTCAATATCCATCTTTCTAAACTCAAAACTGCCTATCTCTTTAACGTATACTGTAGATATACTTCCACCACTTGCTTTCTTATCATGAAGGATAGCTTTAACGGCAGTATCCTGGTCAACTGAACATGTATATGGCATATTAAGTTTCTTCATAACGCCTTCAATTCGTTCTCTTACAGGATCATCACACATGCACAACATTCCAAGAGCAACACTTTCGCCATGATAGAGTTCACCTTCCGAAGCAATCTCAATTCCATGACCGATTGTATGCCCAAAATTAAGTACTTTTCTTAAGCCACTTTCTTTTTCGTCTTTTTCAACTACCATAGCTTTTGTCTTGATTGCATCTGCAATAATAGGCATAAAGTCTGTAATCTCTTCCTGGGCTTCTATTCTTTCGAATACATCCTTATCAAATGTAGCAGCCATCTTCACTGCTTCCGCAAGACCGTTAGATATCATTCTAGGCGATAATGTTTTTAAAACATCAGGATCAATGAGAACCTTCTTTGGCTGATAAAATGCGCCTACAATATTCTTAACTCCGCCAAAATTAATTGCTGTCTTTCCACCCACTGATGAATCAACCTGTGAAAGAACTGTTGTTGGTATATTGTAAAAATCAATACCTCTCATATAGGCAGAAGCGGCAAAACCTGCAAGGTCTCCTACTACACCGCCACCTACTGCCACAACACAGTCGCTTCTTGTGAAGTTATTATCAAGCATAATCTGCTGAAGCTTGGCAAAACTCTCTAAACTTTTATTATTCTCACCTGGTTCGATGCATCCAATTACCCCCTGTTTGCAGTGCGACAATACTTCTTTAGAGTATTCCTGTGGGACACCTGAATCAGTTACAATAAGGACCTTTCTCTCAAGATCAATTTCCTCTGCGCATCTTTTTAAAACGCCCTGCTCAATAATAATGTCATAGCTCTCATCTAAATTTACTGTAATAACCATTTCGTTCTCCTAATTGCCTATGGAAATCATTGCTGTCTTTTGATTAATTCTAGCAACAAATACTGTCTTTTGATTGTTTCCGGTCACCATTGCTTTCTTTTAATCGTCAATTAACCTTTAGTTGCCTATAACTTCACTTTGATATTTTTTGGAAACATTCATAACACCTATAAGATACTCCTTATAGTACTCTTTCATATTCTCATCAGCGATATAAGCACTATTCTTCTCAAGTAAATGATGCTCTCTTACCGCGTCAAAAATAGGCATATTATTTGCCATCTTATATTCTGCAATAGATTTAGCACATGCCATTCTTTCCTCAAAAAGCCTTGCCATTTCCTTGTCAATTATCTCGATTTTTGCTCGCGCTTCGTTTATATCCATACTCATTTTATTAATATCCTATCTTTTTTTACAATTTCATACTATCGCATTTTTGCTTGGTTTTTACGAATGATCTCATTTTTACCATCGCATTTTTGCTTGGTTTTATGACTTATCATTTCTATACTTTAACATTTCGCTCATCTTCTTTAACCTATGTAATTATAGGCTATTATATTTTCCAATTGATATTATTAGCATCCTTGGATATGAACTAAAATTCAATAGTTATTAGTCTTATACCTATAGTTGCTGTGAATAGATTATCATAAAATGTATCTTTTGCAACAGCCATTTTTCAAAATATCAATCTTACTATAAATATATAAGAAAAAGGATGCCATCTTATGGTATACACCTTTAAGATGACATCCCCTAATGTATAGAGATTTAGTTATTGACTATTACTTTCTCTCTTTAAGATTTCTAGCAATCTCCTCAATGTCTTCGCTACTAAAATATGTTACCTCGCCATCTTTAGAAAGTTGTTTACACTTTCTAATTATCTCATCATAAGCAGAATTTCTGATAAAAACTATATCTGCATCTGACAGCTTGCTAACATCATCCATATGTTTTTCATCTGACCTTGAATAAACCCTATTCAAGTTTTTTTCTTCACGTTTTCTTTTTCTTGCTAAACGTCTTTCTTCTCTTCTGTCTGCGCGTCTTTGTCTTACACCTTTACTAAGTTCATCAATATCCTCTGCAAAAAGTGGAAAAAACAAAAGCATACATAACATCAAAAAAATATTTACTTCTCTCATTCTCCTCACACATTTCTATATCAATGAGACATTTCAACTCTGAACCATCTCACATCTATGTAATATATTCTAAATAAAAACACTCCGAAAATACATCATTTCAGGGTGCAAATAAATCACTATATCTTATACAAAACAAAAAAATCAGCAGGCTTAATAACCCACTGATTCTTTTATTTCTTACCTTCAACTTCTTTCATAAACCGCCCGTCTTTTTCAACCGTTATTGAACCGTTCAGTATTGTTACTTTGAAAAGACTCTCATCAGCATATTCAACACGAACAACTTTGCCCTTATCATTGTAATATATCGCTACCATCGGCTGTCCTCTGTTAGCCGATGAGCTATAATACTCTGAAGGCTTTTTACCAGCCGGCAATGTATTACTCGTAAAAGTATACTGACCTTCTTTCTTACTATTACTGTCAAGATAGTCTAACATGCGTCGGCACATTTGAATGTTAAAGGTAGACATCTTATGTTTTACATTCGTTTCTGTGTCATTAAATGTTCTGCCATCAAGCGCATCTTTAAATGCGCCATTTGAAATTCTCGCAACATTCTGTTTCATATCAACATCATAATACTGTTGTGTTGTTAATTCTATCTTGTCATAATTTACTGCATAATGTTCTGCTAGCGCTGACTGAGCCGCAGTATAAAAATTTCTTGCATTTGTCACAGTCTGAGAACTTTTTGCTCTATCAATATAACCTAATAGTGCAGGAACTAAGATTGCAGCAAGTATTGCTAATATAACCACTACCACTATAAGTTCTACAAGTGTAAAACCTTTGTTATTTCTTTTTATTCTCATCCTCTGTATCATCCTTGAGTTTTACATTTATATACTTATTATATCGGCAACGTTTATAAATAATAATACCTCTATTTTTACTTCATATTAATCAGTCCTAATCCTGCCAAGCAAACAATGATTCCAACAATTTTATTCCATGTTATCGCTTCCTTATAAAGCATATAACCCACAAATATCAATATAACTGCCAGAATGGCAGCCTGAACAATTTGCGCTACACTCACAGGCCATCCTGCCTTATATGCATAAATGTATCCGACTTCTAATCCAACAATAGCAAATCCCAATACAAATGGGGCCCAATTAGTTTTTTGATACTCATGAATAATATTGCCATTCTTATTTAATACAAAATACATAATAAGCGATGCAATCGCACCAATTGCGTAAGTTATTGTCAAAGAAGCGAATGGATTCATCTTATCTGGGACTGCCTTCGCACATATTTGATAGAAAACATTTGATAAAACAACGAGACCTAATGGCCAAATATAACTGAACATAATGATTTCTCCTACTTGATTAATATCAAATCCATACCATCTATATTGATTTGATATAAAAGTACTTACTTAATTTAGAATCTTTATCCTCACGGACAAACTCCAGCGTATATCCTAATTTTTTATAAAACTCTGGTGCCTGAAATCCAAAAGTCGTTAGTGTAATTTTATCATATTCTTTACCAGCATATGCTTCTTCAACAGCCGCAACTAGTTTTGAGCCAACTTTTAATCTTCTGTGTTTTTCATCTACAATCAAGTCACCAATGTGAACCTCATTATAATAAGCTCGTCCAGTTATTACTCCAACAACCTCTCCCTCATTTTCTGCCACAAAACAATACTCTTCGAAATTAAGATTCACATCACATTTAATTGCATAATCAGAAAATGACTGATTAATAAATTCTCCAACTATGTCATCTATTTCATATATTCTTTTTATTATCATTTTTCATAGCTCTCCAATATATATATATAATTGTATAAAACAGGACAAATCCTAAAATAAAAAACAACATTAATGCGCTCTCGTTTTTGATGCTATTTCCCAGGTTGCATCATAGCCAATAAATCTTTTTCCTTAAGTATCGCAATCCCTGAATTCTCATCACCAAGAATCACCAGATTATCACCAGGTTTTATGTCGAATATTTTTCTAGCCTTTACTGGAATAACAATCTGTCCCTTGTCTCCCACTTTCACCATTCCAAACATGTACTTTCCCTTAGGAGGTACTCCGAATCCCATATTTTCTTCTCTATCATAATTGATAAGATCATCTACCGTTATACCAAAAACCTTCGCCATAGCACTGCACTTATCAATATCTGGTAATGACTCACCTGTTTCATACTTCGAAAGGGTTTGTCTTGAAACACCAATCTGAGATGCCAGTTCTTCCTGAGACATATTATTAATTTTCCTAAGTTCAATTAAGTTATCCTTAAACATATACTTCTCCTACTTGTGATAGCATTCATTTTCATGCATTATGCTTAGTTCATTCACATCAATCGTCCTACAAGTTTTTTATAAAATGGGAAAATAATATTTGCTACGATCGCCACAATCCACCATTTGTCACTTCCTGTAAGTGCCTTAAATGCGAACATAAACGCTATCATCACACACCAAAATACCAGCTCTAATACTCCAGGTATTATTTCTCTACGAATATTCATCTTATCTTCTTCTGGCATAAGATGAGGTGCCTTTTCGATAAAATCCGCTGCCCCTTTTGGTCCTGAAGCATTTCTGAAATCATCACTGCATGATTTTGCAGCATCTGCATACTTGCTATTTCCTAGCACTTCCATAATCGAATCGTGAATTTCTGCGACGCTTTCGCCCTTCAATTCAGCACCAGCTCCCATTTCCTTTGCTCTTCTTGCTACAGCACGCTGTTCATTGGTCTGTGGAAATAACACCATCGGAGTAGCCATATACAAACTTTCTGAAGTACTATTCATTCCATTGTGTGTTAAAAATACATCGGCTTTTGATAAAACCTCCAGCTGATTGACTCTGCTATAAACCTTAACATTTTCAGCCAAGCCATTTAATTTTTCTGGATCAACAACTCTACCGCAGGAAATGATAACATCAACATTTTCATTCTTTAATGCTTCTATACATTTTTTATAGAAATCAGGTTTATTACTTACAACAGTTCCTAATGATATGTATACAAGTGGTCTCTGATTTTTCTTATCTGGCAAATACTCCGTAGATAGTGATGGTCCTACAAATGCGTAGTGTTTAGAAAAAGTATTACTGAATGGTTGGTATTTCTCTGTAGCATAAACAATGGTATCTGAATAATTATCATTTTGCACCAAAGGCATAATACTCTTTTCATGGTATCCATATTTCTCTAAATTCTTTAATTCTGTCTTTATCCTTTTCTGTCCTTTTATTAGATCCATAATTTCAGAGAAACTGCTTTTCATATAGGATGCAGACTGTTTATTAAATGCGAACGTCGTAGTAGATATCACCATAGGAATCTTATATTTTCTTGCGGTCAGTTTTCCCCAAAAGCATACCGAATCTGAGACGATAACATCTGGTTTAAATTCCTCTACCTCTTTTTTAAGGAAACCATCCATTTTTGCAGTAGTCTGTAAATCTACAATGGTCATTTCCGTTGTAGACATAGTCTCTTCACCACTTACAACCCTATTTGAAACTTCTGCTAAATATTTATCACAGCTAACAAATGTTGCTCCTGTAGCTTCCACTTTTTCCTTAAATTCGTCAAATGAATAAAATCTGACTGCATTTCCTCTGCTCACAAGTTCCTTAACGACAGGAAATGTTGGATTATGATGTCCATGTGCAGGAATACAGAAAAACATTATACTATTCATACTTTTACCACCTTTGCAATCTATTTTAACATAAATATAGGGATGTTAGTAGAATTAGTCCACCAACATCCCTTAACAATTTATGTACTTTTATGTTAAAAATGGTTGCTTACTTATATCAGAGCACGATTCCCTGTATCTTCGCAATTGCTATTTCGTCTTTCCAGCTTGTGAATAATTATGTCCATATTTTTCTACAGCTTTTTGAATTTCACTCCATGGGTTTTCTTTTGATTTATTTGCAACAAACATAAACATTAAATTTATTCTTTTCCCGTTAGCATAGAAAAAATTGGCCGATGCACCAGATTCTCCTTTTCCCCATGGATAATTCATGCTCCAGTCTTTTCCATCAAAAAATACCGGTGCTTCATTTTTATCCTCCCAATACGCAACAAAATAAGCTGTATACTGGTCGTGCTTTGATTCTCCATACTCTGCTTTGTTTTGTTGAGTTCCATCTGTTCCAACGCCAACAATAACCATATACGGGTCATCATCAGCTATTTTTCTTACTTCCTTTCCAAAATCTGAATTTGTAGTATCTTTTTCATATAAAAGAGGCTTATCCTTAGCATAATAATCCGTAAGTACCGTTTGCGTTGCCTGCAACATATTTTTTGCTTTAATCATATCCTGACTTTCCTTGGTCCTATCAATGTATCCCAGTAGTGCAGGCACCAGAATAGCCGCAAGAATCGCAAGTATTACAACAACTACTATTAACTCTACTAATGTAAAACCATCATTATTTGTGGACTTATTTCTAAAAATGCTATTTTCAGTACATCTCATGATCCTAGCAATCATCCTCCCTTGGCTTTCTATCCAGATTATTCTTTTGATTATATAGTCTATTATTCTTATCGGTTCATCTAACCTTAATATTTAGTTGAAACCACTTCCAACATAGATGTCTTTTTCCATCCGCCTTGTACATATCACTTTTAACAAAAAATCCATGCACCTACCAATGGTATGTGCATGGATAATGACAACTAAAATAGTCTCCCCCTGTATTCATGCTACTTTTTGCCTATCTCGTTCATGTCATAAGGCGTGAGCTGATACACGTAGTAATTCAACCAATTTGTATATAATGTGTTAGCGTGTGCTCTCCACAACAAGTTAGGTTTGTTATCAGGATTATCATCAGGATAATAGTTTGCTGGTACTTGAATATCAATTCCCTTTGAAATATCCCTTCTATACTCATTCTCAAGTGTTCTTCTGTCATATTCAAAATGGCCCTGAACAAACACCTGGCGTCCACCCTCTGCAATACATAGACAAACGCCTGCCTCTTTAGATTCTGCCAATACTGTTAATGCTTCACAACCGTAAATATCTTCCTTTGACACCTCTGTATACCTGCTATGAGGTACCCAAAACTCATCATCAAAACCTCTTACCAGTGGTGTTCTTCGATTAAGTACAGTATGACGATATATTCCAAAAAGCTTCTTACCTATTTGCTGTTTATTAAGTCCGTAATGATGATAAAGTGCCGCCTGCGCACCCCAGCATATGTGAAATGTGCTTGTAACGTTTGTCTTAGTCCAATCCATTATCTCACACAGCTCATCCCAGTAATCAACCTCTTCAAACTCCATCTGTTCCAATGGAGCACCGGTTATTATCATTCCGTCAAATTTTCTATTTTTTATTTCATCAAATGTCACATAAAACTTATTTAAATGCTTTGCTGAAGTATGAGTAGAATTATGGCTGGAAATCTTAACAAATGTCACATCTACCTGAAGTGGTGTATTTGACATGGATCTTATAAGATGCCACTCTGTATCTTCTTTTACAGGCATTAAATTAAGTATCGCAATCTGTAATGGACGAATATCCTGATGTGTTGCAACATCCTCATCCATAACAAATATATTTTCTGCTTCCAGTATCTCCTTTACAGGAAGATCACTCTGAACCTTTACAGGCATTTTTTCGCCTCCTCGCATTCAAAGGAATCATACGAATTCCATAATTAGCACCAAATATTGTACTAGAAATATTATATTTATGCTACTGTTTTTCGAATATAGTAAAAACTATTCAATCATTTTAAGTAATTCTTCTTCAGATATTATTTTAATACCTAGTTCCTGTGCTTTAGTAAGTTTCGAACCTGCTGCTTCTCCTGCAACAAGTAAATCTGTTTTCTTACTTACAGATCCCGTATTTTTGCCACCATGTTTTTCAATAAGATCTGCAACTTCTTTTCTACCAAGAGTTGGCAAAGTTCCCGTCACAACTATTGTTAGTCCACTTAACTTATCACTGGAACCTTCTTCTTTAATCGCATTCATATTAACACCATGTGTCAAAAGCGACTCTATTACTCTGACATTATCTTCATCTTTAAAGAAATCGTAAATACACTTAGCTGTTATTCCACCTATATCATCAATTGATTCAAGGTCATCTACGCTTGCCTGCATCAGTTCCTGTATGCTACTATATCGCTTCATCAGCCCTTTTGCAGTCGTTTTTCCAACATTTCTTATAGCAAGACCAGTCAATAATTTGTAGGCATCATTTCCCTTTGCTTCCTCTATTGCATCCAGAATTTTATCGGTGTTCTTTTCCTTACCCATGATACCTTTTTCTATCAGCTCATCACGATATTCCTTTAACTTAAAAATATCAGAGTAATCACGAATATAGCCTTGATCTACCAAATCATATACATAGGTCTCGCCAAAATTCTTTATGTCCATTGCATCCTTGCCAGCGAAATATGCCACCGTTCTTTTTAACTGAGCCGGGCAACTAGGATTGGTGCAATATATATCACAGGTTTCTTCCTCTTTTGAAAGTGCATGACCACATTCTGGACACTCAACAGGTGGCTGATATTCTTCTCCAGTTTCCTTTGTCACCCTTACGATTGCAGGGATAATCTCACCTTGCTTTCTACAGATAGCCAGACATCCTTCTGAGATGTTCATATTGTGAATAAAATCAACGTTATGAAGGGTAGCTCGACTTACACTTGTTCCACAAAGTCTAAC
>JAZQOC010000086.1:0-2960 GCA_045627645.1 Lachnospiraceae bacterium | reverse complement strand
CTGCTGCTGAATTTCTTCAAATCCACCATCTGGCAACTCTCTTTTGATTACGCCTGTATACATAATCTGATGTTTTCCATCTTCCGTCTCAATTGCACTTCCAGAAAAACACCCAAAGCTGTCAAATGAAGAATCTGGAGCAAGTGCTACAGGTAAGTTTTCCCATGTAAGCAAATCCTTACTTATTGCATGTCCCCAATGCATTGGTCCCCAACAGGTATCATAAGGATAATACTGGTAAAACATATGATACATTCCATTGTAATATGAGAAACCGTTTGGATCATTCATCCAACCTGTTCTTGGAATAAGATGAAATAAAGGTTTTAGTGTCTCGCCTATCTCCTTTTCTTTCACAGCTTCATATTCTCTTGCCTTTAATAATAATTCTGTCATAATATTGCCTTCACTTCCTGTTGTGGTCTTTATAATTATGAGGGACAAAATAAATTTTGCCCCTCATATGATAATTATTTTGCGTAGAAGTTATCTAAGTATTTCTGGTAAATTGCAAGGTACTCGTCTACACCGTACTTAGATACGTTGTCGAGATACTCCTGCCACTCAGCGTCTGTAACACCGTTCATTACGAAATTACTTCTGCTTGTATTGATGTAAGAAATTAAATCTGTCTGAATTGTTGTAAGCTTTTCTGTATCGTCTGCTGTCATAAATACGTTTGGATATACATACTTGCGAGTCATATCCTTTGTGTAGTAATCCTTGATCCAGTCAAGTCTGTACTGTGCATCATCTGGACATGTAACGTACTTTCCATAGTACTCGTCTAAGATTGCAAGTGGGCCACCTACACACTCAGCCTCACGTACTTCTACAGGAGAAGCATCACCAAGAGCAGCATGCTTAAGCATATCCTCGCCAGCATCGTTCTTTCCAAGCTCAAAGATATCGAAATCGTCATCCTCGCCATATGTTCCCCAGTTGTTCTGTGGAGACTGGAATGGATCATACATCTGATCAAGCCAAGCGCATACGAATGCTGGGTTTGCACATTTAGCAGTAACTACACATCTACCACGGTCAAAACCTGAAGTAAATGAAGCATTCATTGGAGTTACGTTTAATACATCAGCCTTTAAAGCTGGAAGTGGAACAAAATCTACGATGTTATCGATATTAGCAACATCCCATGTGAAACATACACCATATCTGTGTGACTTACCCTTTGCTACGTATGTAGACCACTCCTGTGTAAAGCACTCTGGATCGATTAAGCCTTCATTGTAAAGCTTGTTCATCCACTGCATACCAGACTTGAAGCCCTCCTGTGTTGCAGTACAAATTACCTTTAAGTCATCTGTTACAGCGATATGCTGTCCTAAATCGTTGTCGCCGTATCCTTCTCCGAAACCATTGATAAGGATGTTAGGGTCCTCGCCGTTCATGATGCAAGACATTGGAATGATATCGCCATCGATTCCAAACTCTTTCTGTAACTCAGCTGAATTTGCCTGGAACGCAAGAAGAACCTGCTCAAACTCATCAACTGTTGTAGGCATATCAAGACCAAGAAAATCAAGCCATGTCTTGTTGATAAAGCTCATATTGCTACCTACTGTCTGAATAGCTGTCTTCTCAGAACCTAACTGCTCGATCCAAGGAAGTGCCCAGATATGTCCTTCGCTATCCTCGCACATTGCTCTGTACTCTGGATACTTATCAAATACTGCCTTTAAGTTTGGCATGTTTTCATCAATATACTGCTCTACTGGAACAATAACGCCCTGCTCAGAATATCTGATTAAGTCATTGTTGCTAAATCCTGCAGTAAACACGAAATCTGTAAGAGCATCCTTGTTTGCCATTGTTAAAGAAATCTTATCTCCCCACTGATCAGAAGAAATAGCTGTCCACTCTACGTGAACGTTTGTAGCCTCTTCAAGTCTCTTAAAGATTGTTCTGTTGTTTGGTTGCTCCTCTGTTCCTGTTGGATAGCTGATTGTACCTGTAATAGTAGCAGTCTCAGCTAATGGAAATGTAAGCCCCTCCACGTTAACATCTTTTGCTGTACTCTGGCCTGTTGAGCTTCCGCCACAACCCGCAAGCATACTAGCTGCCATAGTAGCTGCAAGTGCCGAACAGCACACCTTTTTCATAATCTCCTTTTTCATCTTTCTCCTCCTTCTATAAACAGATGAATTTATATTAATGTGACGTTTCCCCCACAATATTAACCTTTTACTGACCCCACCATAATTCCAGCATCAAAGTATTTCTGGAAAAATGGATACATTACTAATAGGGGCAAACTTGAAATAATAATTGTTGCGTATTTTAATAGTTCTGCAAGTTGAGCTCTCTGAGCAGTACTCTGCATATCTGCAATCATTCCAGGATCTGGTTCGTTCTGAATTAATATTGAACGAAGAACAAGCTGTAACGGCTGCTTTGAAGCAGAATTAAGATAAATCATTGCATCAAAGTAACTATTCCACATTCCTACAAACTGCCAGAGTGCAAGCACTGCAACAAGTGGCATACATACTGGCAACATAATCCTGAAGAAAAATACAAGCTCATTTGCGCCATCCACATCAGCTGCTTCTCTGAGTTCTGATGGAATTCCTCTATAATACGTTCTGGCGATAATCATGTTCCAAACGCTGAATGCACCCGGAATAAGAATGGCCCATATTGTATCAATAAGTTTCAACTTACTGATAAGAAGATATGTAGGAATAAGTCCGCCTCCAAAGAACATTGTTATCATGAAAATAACATTGAAAAAATTTCTTCCTTTAAAATCATTCCTGCTCATTGGATAGGCACAAAGCATTGTTACAAAAACTGAAATTGCAGTAAAAAGTACCGAGTAAACTACAGCATTCTTAAATCCAATCCAAATCTGCGAATTAGTCATTACTCGTTCGTACGCCGTAAGTGTCCATTTAGAAAAATCAAAAACTATGCCCCGGTTCTGAAGTGTAATTGGATCCATA
>JAZQOC010000085.1:0-3679 GCA_045627645.1 Lachnospiraceae bacterium | reverse complement strand
CCATAAAGCCAAGTCTTAAAACTACTGTCATTTTTAAAATTCAATTTCTTTGTTATAAGCAATGCGAAAGTATCCATCATCAGATCTTCTGCATCTTCCATGTTCTTAACTATTCCATACAAGAACCATGTTAATCCATCTTTATGTCTTAAAAGCAATTCATCTAGGGCCTCTGTTTCACCATGAATGAATCGACTATACAATTGTTCATCTGTTGGCATAACTATTCCCCTGATATCGTTTAAAACTAACACTTAATATTTTATTATACATTCCCTTAAATTGCCACTTGAACATCAAAAAACTGATTCAAGTATAACTATACTTGAATCAGTCTATATCCTTAACCATGTCTATACAAACTGCAACTTCTTTTTATCTTTAACACACTGATCTAAATAAAGATTAATCAACACCTGATATGGCACACCCGATTCAGACGATATCTCTTTAAAATATGCTATAGTTGTAGTATTTAAATTAATAGTAACTTGCTGTTTATTTTTTGCTTTATCAGCATAAGGGTTCTTTCTTGGATTTAAAACTTTAATGTCATATTCTTCTCTCATTCACTTCACCATCCTTCGATTATCTCGGTATATTGGTCTGCTTCTGACTTTGTTGCCTTTCTTGCAGATATAATACGAATAACATTGTCATCTCCTCTATAACAATGACAAACAATCAATAGATTAGCTCGACAGCTCATGCCTAGCAAAATAAATCTATCCTCGTACTCTGAATGATCTGGATCATCAAAAAGAATTGCATTTTCATCATCAAACGCAGAAATCGCTTCTTCAAATGTAATCCCTTTATGCTTCTTAAGATTCTTTTCAGCTTTGTTTTCATCCCATTCGAATCTATATTCATTCATAATTATATTATAATTATATCCTCATTATATGTCAATTAACCCAACAATTTTCTATGCGCCAGCTTTACATTATCATCATTTACTAATGCATATCTTAGAGTTGTATCAATCTGATTGTGACCTAAAATTCTTTGTACCTGTTCTATTGGCATACCTTTTTGTATTGCTCTTGTAGCAAGCGTAGTACGAAATCTATGTGGATGTATCTTATTCATAGACAATCCTCTTCCAATATCTCTTAATCGCCTTTCCACTCCACTAATGGTAAGACGCATCTTAGGATTTCTAAGAGTTACAAATAGTGCTGGATTATCATCTGTCCTTTCATCAATATACTCCCTTAAGTGCACCTTGGTTTTATAATCAAAATATACTCGTCTCTCTTTATTTCCCTTTCCATATACTACGCATTCTCTTTCTAAGAAATTGATATCTTCAATGTTTAGTCTTACTAATTCTCCAACCCTAATTCCAGTGGATAACAGCAAATCTATCATGGCAATATCTCTTGAACAATTAACACATTTATCTCTCAACATCTCGATGCTTTCATCTGATATTGCTTCTTTAACAACCTGTTCGCCCTTGACCTTATGTATTTTCTTCAGGGGACTTTTAACAATATAGTCCTCTTCCTCAAGCCATGTAAAAAAACTCGATAGGCACCTTCTAATATTATCAAGTGTGATATTACTACAGTTATTAATTGTTGTGTAATCGGCAAGATAACTTCTAATCTCTGCAACCGTTATCGTTGTAACAGGAATATCTATCCTATTAATAAAATTATTTATTACTCTTCTATAATAGGTTATGGTTTGTTCCGAACATCCTTCTAATTTTTTTACTTTTAAAAACATATTCAGATATTCAATATTACTATTCAGATATTCTACTGTGCTTCTATATATCAACCTGTCATTCAAAGACTTCTCTAATAACATCAGTTGATTTTTATCCAATACAGTTTCCATGTCATTTAGTATTTCTTCGATACGGTTCTTCATATCTATTCACCTTCTTTCATATGTAAAATATAAAAGGTAAATATAAAACTATCATTGGACAAATAGTCCACCTATTTTTGATATAACAATCTTAAATAATCATACATCCTAAGAAAGAATTTATATTTTGGATTAACCTTATTAACACTATTATCAGCAACAATAATATCACTTATTCCAATATTGAATAAAACACTAAGTGCATATAGATGATCCAATGATGGTAGCACTTTTCCCTTACACCATCTGTATATTGGTTGTGGACAAGACAAATTTAGATACTCCTGTATTTCACTTATTTTATATCCTGAAGCTTTAATCAACATCTTTATTCGTCTTCCTGTAGCTTCCATATTTATTGATTCATACTGTGGCATCCCGCCATATTTTATTTTGTTTAATTGCTTGCTATTCATATCATTTTCCTACAAATATAAATCTAATATTTCTTTTTCTATCACAAAAACGGAACGAGCGCGGAACAAACCATCATTGTACCTGCCATATATTGATTATAAAATGATAACATAATGATACGGACTTTTCCTAATTTCGGTGGTAGAATTATATCATCAACTAAATATCTTACATTTATTATGGCACGTGTTCTTTTTAGAGCAGGTGCTTTTTATGTGTTTTCTGTGATTTTTACTGAGGTGTTTTTTTAGCGTCTTTTTATAGCTATTTTTCATTTTTCAGTTATCGCAAGCATAGCAGTTGTTTATACACAACAGCCCACACGATGTGTGAAATAATCATTATTTATAAAAACACATTGTCACTAATTGGTCACCAACTGGTCTTGTATCTCACCAGATTTAATTGTAATCTCTTATCATAGCCAGTGGTATATTAGATGTGATTTTTGCAGTTTTTATAGTGTATATTTACTGTTGGTGTACTTAGTGTAATTGTCATTTTTCAGTAGTCGCAAGCACAGCAGTTGTACGTACACAACTTCTTAGTTAACACTTATAGATTCCATTTTTTAACATATACTATTGATATCTGATATATGACTGATAGAACTATTAGCATTTAACATAAGCTATAATGTTATCGTAAATAATTGTGTTAAGGAATGAAAAAGGAACGAAGCAAAATGGAATATAACATAAATTAATGTTATCCTTTTATCATACAGAAAGTAGTTTTTGATGGTACCTGTTCAATTTTTGAGCAGGTATTTTTTGATAACTCTTACCTCTTGTATGTGATTTTATTCTTTGTAATACATCAGTCAAGGCATCAACTTTTGTCATTAAAATGTTAACTACTCACCTTGACAGACTCCTTACAAAGAATGCTTTATAGCCAAGAGGATTAAGAATTATTGTATCTCTAACAGAGATAACACCTTATGAATTTATCAAAGAGTTCATGTGCTCTTTATTAATTTAGATTCGCAGTTAGATATATAACTGTGGAAAGCAACCAGTAATACGGTTTCAAATGCATCCAATATAACATAAACTTATTAATCCATTTGTCATTTTATTTAAGTACAAAAATGATAGATGGATTTTTTATTGCTTAAAATTCCACATGTTAATTGGAGCATTCATACCAGCACCTGCTTAGGCAGTATCAAAGAAGGTGACTATTAAATGAAAGGAAATAAAGACTATGAATATGAATTATTAGAATTATTGAAATGGTATTCAGAGGATGGTAAACTAACTTTGGACGAACTGTTTACCCTCGGAAAAGAGGAATGCATGAACAAAGTTCTAAAACAAGCACATAAATACAATATCTATCAAACCAATGATGGCAGATGGCGCACATACATTGA
>JAZQOC010000084.1:0-3186 GCA_045627645.1 Lachnospiraceae bacterium | reverse complement strand
AAGATGCAACGGATGAGGAAATTGAGAGAGCCTGCAAGCTTGCAAACTGTGAAGAGTTTATTAATAGACTGGAAAATGGTCTTGATACAGTGATTGGTGAAAATGGAAATCGCCTGTCTGGTGGTGAGAGACAGAGACTTTCAGTAGCAAGGGCAATCATAAGAAATAGTCCAATCATTCTTCTGGACGAAGCGACAGCCTCACTTGATATTGAAAATGAACTTCTGGTTAAGCAGGCAGTTAGTAATTTGTTGAAAGCCAATAAGACAGTGGTTATGATTGCACATACACTTCCTATTATAAAAGGAGCTGATCAGATAATGGTTATGGATGAGGGACATATAATTGAATGTGGAACTCATGACGAACTTTTGAATAAAAATGGAAAGTACAGTAGGATGTGGAAGGCTTCCAAGTTGGGTGGATGAGATCAAAAAGAGGCAAGATGCTTTATGAATTATAGCGCATTCGGAGTATTCACTGCTAAAATGAGTAGAATGTAGTTTTGTTTTTCCATATACTGTTCATTGATTAGATGCGTCTAACTTATGAATGGAGGAAATAATTAATATGAAAAAAGAAAACTCAACTGAAAAGCTAATTACAGGAAATATTGTCAGTACAATGATTTCACTTAGTCTTCCAGCAATCATAGGAATGGTTGTGATTGGTTTGTACAATTTTATGGATGCTGTTTTTGTAGGCCAAATGGTCGGCCCTCAAGCTATGACCGCAGTCAAGGTATCTTATCCATTTACATTGATTAATAGTGGAATCTCAACATTGATCGGTGTCGGTTCTGCTTCTGTTTTATCTAGAGCTATCGGAAAAAAGGACTCAGAAACTGTTGATCAAATTATGGGCAATCTGACGGGTGCCATTTTACTTCTTTCCATAATTGTAACAGTACTTGGCTTGCTTTTTACAAGACCTTTGATCAGCCTTTCTGGGGCAACTGGGGAGACACTTGATCTTGCTGTCACATATATGAGAATTGTTTTTGTCGGTTCTTTATTTGTCAACTTTGCGCAATCAGCAAATATGATTATGCGTGGTCAGGGAATTTTAGGTAAGGCAATGATGATCATGGGAATGGGTGCTGTTTTAAATATTATTTTAGATCCAATTCTTATAAACATCATGAACTCTTCTGGAGAAGGCGTAAAAGGTGCTGCTTATGCAACTATTATTTCCCAGATTGTACAAGCTGTTGTTACTCTTGTATACTTTTTAACTAAGAGCACTATTAAAATCCATAATATTTGTATTCGAAAAAATATTATGAAAGAAGTTCTTTCTATTGGTGTTTCTGCGATGCTTATGCAAGTAATGCAAATGGTTCAACAGACATTAATGTATCATGTTGCTCAAAATTGTGGTGGTAGTCAATGGCAGACTATTTTAGGCGCAGCTCTTAGTTTACAGGCTTTTGCCTTTATTCCACTTTGGGGAATTAGTCAGGGCTTTCAGCCTGCAATCGGTACAAATTATGGCGCTAAAAATTTTCAAAGAGTAGGTCAGTTTACAAAAGCATTTTTTATTGGAGCTAGTTTACTTGCCTTGCTTTTCTATGTACCTATAATGTGTGCCCCTGCGACTATGCTTTCATTTTTTATTACAGATAAAGCTATAGTAGCGACTGGAGCTCCTATGTTGCGTTTATTTTTCTCAACTTATATAACATATGGTGTTATGATTTTGTCCATTACCTTTTTCCAGGCAATTGGAAAGGGAGGCAATGCTGCAATTCTTACGCTATGCAGACAAATGTTTTTCTATATACCATTGCTTTTTATTCTTTCTACAATATGTGGCATCACAGGTCTATTCCTTGCAGGAATCATTACTGATTTAGCTGTTCTTGTGATTTCACTTTGTATGGTTATCAAAGCATTTGGTAATATGAAAGCATCTATAGGAAAGGTTGTTTATGAATCATAAAATAAGTATTGAAAGTATTGGAAAAAGAATATGCAAAAAAGATATATATAGTAGTTACGTCCTCTCGCCATCTTTTGGTGAGGGGACTTTAGAACGTTATGAAATCATGCCTGGATTTTCTATGAATTTTGCCACAATTTCCCGTAGCAAAATTTTTCCAGGGAATATTAGTGAAAATGCAAATCTTATTGAGATTATGTATATTGTTGAAGGTAATGTAGAAATCGAATACGTGAATAACCGATTTGCTTATATTCATAGTGGCGATATCTCCATGATTGAATGCAATCGACCGATTAAGAGCTGTAAAATCAGTGGTAATGCATTTCGCTGTTTTTTCCTATTGATTGAGCCCCAAAAGGCAGCAACCAGTTTAAATCATTTCCTTCAGACTAATGATTTTACAGAAGATATGTTTTATAAAGAATTAAAGAAAACAGCATCTTGTGTACATTTTCCAGTCAATGGAATTGTGCAACACATTTGTCTTGAAATTATGTCTTGTCCTGAAAAATTCAAAGAATATCATTATCGCTTAAAAGCTACCGAGCTTATGCTTTATCTTTTATCTGGAGAATACTCATGTAATGAAGACTTGGACTATTTTCCACAAACTAAAAATGACCGTATAAAAAATGCAGCATCTATCATTATGAAATTTCCGCAGGAAAAGATTACTATTGAAGAACTTGCATCCATGGTAAATCTAGACCGTACTACACTTCAAAAGTTATTTAAAAAAACTTATGGAATCAGTATCAGCACTTTTCGCAGAAATGTCTGCATGCAACATGCTAAAGAGCTTTTATTAAACACAGAATACACTATTGCTGAAATATCATTGATATGCGGTTATTCTAATTGTAGCCGTTTTTCATCTGCCTTTAGAAATGTGTTTCATGAATTACCTTCGGTATACCGTGATACATTTGAATTAGTTAGGCTGTCCTGAATTTACAAAGAGTTTTTTGAAAGATGATAGTTTGAAGGGAGTTTAGGGTGATGATAACAGCTAGCAGAGATGATAAGGATATAGAAGTATATTGTTATGATATTTTCCCAGGAGTGGTAGTTAGAAAAATGATTATTCGCCATGATGGGTTTGTTGAGGAGAGAGAACGAAGCGACAAGTTGGAAATAAACTATTGTGTGAATGGACGATTTGAAACACTATTTTCAAATAGTGATAGGCTTTTGATGACGCCAGGTGATTTTTCAATCAGTCAGTTTAACGGAAAGAATGGA
>JAZQOC010000083.1:0-37213 GCA_045627645.1 Lachnospiraceae bacterium | reverse complement strand
CTGATTGTATGATCATAGAACTTAGATACATATGGAGCATCTACTCCTGTAAATACTATCTCTCTGTATGGCTCATCTGAAATAAGGTAAATAACATGACCATATTCGTTTGACTTTTCTTTAAGGATTGAAGCAAGCTTTGTAAGTGTTTCTGTTGAATAACAAATTCCCGAAGGATTGTTAGGAGTATTAACCAACACAGCCATTGTTTTCTCATTAATCATTTCTTCAAAAGCTTCAAAATTAATCTGGAAGCTTGTAATATCAGCTGGTACAACCTTAAGAACAGCGCCTGAAAGATTAACATATGGATTATACTCTGGGAAAAATGGAGCAAAAGTAATTATCTCATCTCCTGGTACAGTTACAAGTCTGAATGCATGTGAAAGTGCTCCTGCTGCACCACTTGCCATAAAAATGTGATCAGCTGTATAGTCCATTCCAAAACGCTTATTAAGTGATGCTGCAACGTTTGCTCTAACTTCAGGTATACCAAGGCTCTGGCTATATCCATGAAGTTCCATCGAGCTCTTTGTCTGAAGCAAATTAATCATAGTCTGATTAACCTGATCAGGAACTGGTACTGAAGGATTACCTAATGTATAGTCAAATACATTTTCGTATCCAATTTCCTTTCCTCTGGCTACTGCATACTCAGATAAATTTCTGATTACAGATTTCTTTGATAACATATCAACATATGTCTGTACTAACATTTTCTTCACCCTCCTGTGATTCACTATTTATTATTAATGTATAAATCAATAGATACGGTAATACAATCATTAATGCATAAGCATATCTTAGATCCGCTACAAGCGGAGAAGCTATTAATAATGTGAGCGTAAGCATTAACACTGGCAAAAATGCAAACAGCTTTGTCCATTCTTTTTTGTCAATGCAAATCACACCCAGTATCAGCATAATCCAGAAATATCCGCCCATGCTATATGTGAATCCATAAATTGGAATCATCTCATAGAATTTAGTTAACAGTTCATCTATCTTAATTAATACCGGACCGTCTATAACAGGTTTGGATTCTATCTTATCATTTGGAGTGATTCCAAAATAAACCGTCTGATACGGTTTCATAGGCGTCCAATATCCCATGGCCATGTCTACAAATGCATCAAAGTAAGCAATAGGATTCTTTATTCCTATTCCTGCCCAGATTTTTATAAATTCGCGCTTATGAGAATCAAAATACGCACTGTCACCATCAAGAACCCACGCAAACATAGGATCTACAGTTCCTTCATTATACCCAGCTTTTATATATTCGATGGTATTAATCTTTGTAAGCCACTGTTCTTCTTCGACAGATATATCACCGTTATTAGCAATCACTCTTCCTATCTGTTGAAGCGGCAAGCACATATTATAAACATATTCCCCTGGCAAAACACCACAAGCTTCCATAACAGGCCCTCTGCACAAGCCAGCTACTATTATAACAGCAAGTGAAGCCAGAATATATTTTTTTAATTGCTTTCTTCTTATATACAACCATATAACAACCGTGGCGATAAAGGCATAATACCCATTATGTCTTAGCACGCAGACCGCAAATCCGGAAACTAAAAACAAAATCAAATCGCGTCTGCTGGCATTCGCATTTATCCTGATTACTGTCACAGTAAACACAAGCACCGCCATGGAAAAAGTGATATCTTTCCACATGGTAACAGAATACATCAAATTATATGGAATAATTACAAATATACCAATCAGTCCTACACAGCATATTCTTGATACTCCCATTTCGTAAAAGCATTCTGTGGAATATCCTACTGATACACTGACAATAAACATTTGAAACAAGGTGTAGCATGCCAGACCTGCGTACATATCTTTTGTAAATACATAACCCAGGGAATAAAACAATTTAATCAGAGCTGTATGGAGCCATGGATGATGGTTGTTGTAAGCCGAATCCCCAATGACCTGGTAAAACTGATTAAGACTATCCGTAGTCATAACGCCTGGATAATTAAGCAAAAAGAATGGCATACAACACGCGAATACTATCGCGGTATAAATCAAAAATACTTTTACAGAGAATTGCCTGTCAGTCAGGTTTTTTTTTACACATAAACTGCATGCTTTACTGATGAATATAAAAAGCAAACTGGAGAACATTACGAACAAACCAAGCACTGTGCATATCACATATACCGCAATAAACAGTTTATTCTCAAGGCCACCTGTTAAATCAGCATAGAAGGCATACATAACAACAAAGAGTGCCCCCAGTATAAGGGAGGACACTCTTTCATTCTTTTTAATTTCAGAAACAAAAACATTTTCATTGGACAAAACAAGATAGCTTACGCCGAATACACACAAAAGCAAAATACTTGTTGATTCCAAATTACCTATATTCATCCATGCGAACGTAACAAAAAAGCTCTTTATTAAATTAATTACAAGGATTTTTGTATTGTTCATAGTTTAATGTTTACATCTCTTCTATATATTTTTTAATTGCATCATGCCAGTCGCAGAAAGTATATCCACCAACTGCTTTAAGCATACGGTTTTCAAGAATCGAATGAGCTGGTCTGTTAGCAGGAGCGCCATATTCTTCAGTAGAAATTCCTACAACCTTTGTATCTTTTCCTGCAAGTCTGAAGATTTCCTGTGCAAATTCTGCCCAGTTACAGCTACCTTCACATGTTGCATGATAAATACCATAGTTCTTTGTGAAAAGAATACTGTCTATAGCCTTAACAAGCTCTACTGTACTAGTTGGAGTTCCGAACTGGTCATTTACCACCTTAACTGTATCATGGTCTTCCGAAAGACGAAGCATTGTCTTAACAAAGTTCTTTCCATCACCATATAACCATGCTGTTCTGAAGATAAAGAATCTGTCAGCAAACATGCATACCATCTTCTCCGCCTCAGCCTTTGTCTCACCATATACGCTCTTTGGACAAACTGGATCAGACTCATAATATGGAGTCTGCTTTGTTCCATCGAAGACATAATCTGTTGATATATGAACTAACTTTGCATTGTAAGTCTTAGCTGCAATCGCAAGATTTCTTGGGCCAATAACATTGACCTTAAATGCGATATCCTGATTTGTTTCACATGCATCAACTGCTGTATATGCAGCACAGTTGATAATTGCATATGGTTTTACACTGTCAACAAGTCCCATTACATCTTTAATATCTGTAATATCGAGTTCGTCCACATCTGTATTAATAAGTTCAAAGCCATTCTTATCGTTGTAGAACTTATTAATTTCTCTTCCCAACTGACCATTGCAACCTGTTACAAGTATTTTTTTCATTATCCGTCTCCTAGTTTAAACCAAGTCTGTTAAGTGCAGAGAAAATAGCTCTTACAGAAGCTCTTGTAATATTCGAGCTTACGCCTACACCGTATGTAACATTGCCTGTATTGGCATCCAAAAGATGTATATATGCAGCAGCCTGTGAATTTGAGCCTGACTGTAATGCGTGTTCTGAGTAATCAAGAATCTTGATTTCAATACCAAGACTATCCTGGACAGCTCTCTTTACAGCATCAATAGGTCCGTTACCAATTCCTTCAACAGCGTTTTCTACACCTTCTTTTGTATATGTAAGATTTACCTTTGTATCAAAGTTACTTTCTGTCTCATCCGAAAGATCATCAACCTTAAGCTTTCTAAAATGAAGTGGCTCCTTCTTATCAAGATACTCTTCTCTGAAAGCTTCCATAATCTCATCTGGGCTAATCTCACCCTTCGTCTCTGTAATTGCCTGGATAACATTAGCAAATTCCTTATGCATAGCCTTTGGTAACTTAAATCCAAAGTAATTATCCATAATGAAAGCAACACCGCCCTTACCAGACTGGCTGTTGATACGAACGATTGGCTCGTATTCTCTTCCTATATCCATAGGATCGATTGGAAGATATGGCACCTGCCAAATCTCACTGTTTCTTTCCTTCATGGCATGAACGCCCTTGTTAATTGCATCCTGATGAGATCCTGAGAATGCAGTAAATACCAGCTTACCTGCATATGGATGTCTTGGATGAATAGGAATCTTACAGCATCTCTCATATATTTCAATGATATCATTTACTCTTTCAATATTGAGTTCAGGATCAATACCCTGTGAGAACATATTGTATGCAATGTTAAGAATATCAACGTTACCTGTTCTTTCACCATTACCAAACAATGTTCCTTCTACTCTGTCTGCACCTGCCAGCATAGAAAGCTCGGCACTTGCAACACCACAACCTCTGTCGTTATGAGGATGAACGCTGACAATAACGTTCTCTCTCTGATCAAGATGTTTAATCATCCACTCAATCTGATCTGCATAAACGTTTGGAGTTGTCATCTCAACTGTTGAAGGAAGATTGATGATAATCTTGTTATCGCTTGTTGGCCCCCACTCGTTAATTACTGCATTACAGATCTCAGCAGCAAAATCCATCTCTGTTCCAGTGAAACTCTCTGGTGAATACTCAAGAAAAATGTTTCCATCATGATTCTTTGCACGTTCCTTAACCATTCTTGTTCCAGCAAGAGCTATATCGATTATCTCTTTTCTGTCTTTTCCAAATACAACATCTCTCTGAAGAGTTGATGTTGAGTTATAGATATGAACAATCGCATTTTTGATTCCCTGAATAGATTCAAATGTCTTATCAATAAGTTCCTCTCTACACTGAGTAAGAACCTGAACCTTGCAATCATCAGGAATCATCTTTCTATCTACTAACTGACGCAGGAAATCATACTCAATCTGGCTTGCTGATGGGAAACCAATCTCTATTTCTCTGAATCCAAGCTTAAGCAGAAACTGGAAGAATTCGATTTTCTCATCTACCTGCATTGGATCAATTAGAGCCTGATTACCATCACGCAGATCAACACTACACCAGATAGGTGCCTTCTGAATCTCCTTATTCGGCCATTCTCTTTCAGGATAATCCAATACTGGATTTCTTCTGTAACGCTTGTAATTCATCATTGTATAAACCTCCTAAAAAAACGCGCCGTAAAAAAACGGCGCGTCCAAAATATATTCTTATTCTCCGAGACCACTCTCAATGGCAGTAACTAAAGCCTTTAAAGCTTCTTCTTCATCATCACCATCACAATTAATCTCTATTTCGTCTCCACATTTTACACATGCTCCTAAGACACTCAGAACACTCTTGGCATTCGCTGTACTTTCACGAAAAGTGAATGTTATTAACGATTTGAACTGCATCGCTTCTTTACATAGGATACCTGCAGGTCTTAGGTGTAACCCTGTGGGGTTCTTTATAGCTACCTTCTGGGAAACCATACCTTAATTACCTCCAATACACATAATACTTACTTATGTACATAATACCATTTTTCCACTATGTAAACAAGATTTGTATGGTAAAAAATCACAAAAAATAGTGTTTAAATCATAACTTTCTCTATCAAATCAGCAAGTTTTTGTGCTTCTTCATCAATTACCTTTTTGTCTTTACCTTCAATCATAACTCTGACCTTAGGCTCAGTACCACTTGGTCTGATTAATACTCTGCCTTCACCAGCAAATTTTTCTTCAAGTTTCGCAATAGCATCGGCAACTTCAGGATAATCCATAAACTTATCCTTGATAGGATTTGGAACCATGGCATTAACTAAAGCTTGTGGCAATACTGTCATAATCTTCGACAGTTCACTAAGTGGCTTTCCTGTCTCAACTACAACCTGTAACAGATGCAATGCACTAAGCAATCCATCTCCAGTTGTATTCTCATCGAGCAGGATAACATGTCCAGACTGCTCTCCACCGAGACTAGCTCCAATCTCTTTCATGCGCTCTAGAACATATCTGTCGCCAACCTTTGTAGATTCTATCTTTATGCCATTCTCTTTAGCCATAATAGAAAGGCCAAGGTTGCTCATAACAGTAACAACAATAGTATCAAGTTTAAGCTTGCCCTGACTCTTCATATGATTTCCGACAATCGCCATAATCTGATCACCATCAATCATATTTCCAAGTTCATCTACTGCCAAAAGTCTGTCTGCATCACCGTCAAATGCAAGACCAAGTGCTGCATGTTCTGAAAGAACTCTTTCCCTAAGCTCCTCCATATGTGTTGAACCGCATTTATCATTGATATTTGTTCCATCAGGATTATTGTGAATAGCTACAAGATCTGCCCCAAGTCTTGTAAGCGCCTGAACAGATGTGTAGTATGAAGCACCTTCCGCGCAGTCAATCACAATCTTCTTACCTGTTAAATCCATAGGTACAGAAGAAATCGAATGATTAATATACTCCTCAGCGGCATCCTTCACATACTCTATCTTACCTATATCTGTTCCTGTAGGGAATTTGACGCCATCAAAATTATTCTTGATCATCTCTTCAATTTCATCTTCGATTGCATCTGGAAGCTTATATCCTTCCCCATCAAAAAACTTAATTCCGTTGAACTCTACAGAGTTGTGTGATGCAGAAATAACAACACCTGCATCCATCTTATGTGTTCTTGTAAGATACGCAACTGCTGGTGTAGGAACAACACCAACATATACCGCATTGGCTCCAACGCTGCAGATTCCTGCCATCAGCGCATTTGCAAGCATATCTCCTGAAATTCTCGTATCGCATCCAACCATAATAGTTGGCTTGTGGTCATTATCTTTTGTCAGTGCCAACGCACCTGCTGCACCAAGCTGCATAGCTAATAATGGTGTTAACTCATCATTGGCAACGCCTCTTACACCATCCGTTCCAAATAATCTAGCCACTTATTCTTCCTCCCCTTCGGTTTCTTCTTCCTCTTCTTCAACAACCTTCATGATATTAAGGTTAATTGTTGTCTTAGTATCTGCATCCGCTTCTGCAAATGACACACCTTCAGGAAGACACTTCTTGAGATCAACAACCTCTTCTATATTTCGTGATGCATCAGTTATGTCTATAACATCCCTGATTTCAATCTTTTGCAAATTCTTTATAATGCTTGGCTTACCAGCAACCTTTATATAATTAATGCTACTTCTTAAATTACCATCTACATAGTATCCTTCAGCAGGCTCGCCTGTATAATAGAACTCAAGCGGAACACTCTTCATCTGCTGAATCATAGCTGTGGTTGATACATCTGAAATACTCTTTTCAATTCTTGTATCAGTAATCTCTTTTCCATCTGTATCATATAGATGAATCGGTAATGAAATATTAACATCGCTTGTTGCTTTCTCAACATCAATATCAACAGATACAGTACTTACAGTATTCACTATAGACTCAGGACCAGAAAGCATAACCGCATTCTGCGCTGTACTGGTTCCTCCAAGCTTATAATCTTCTTCTGGTTCCCCACTTACACTAACAGAAATAGGCAACTGTCTTCTTCTGATATTCTCAACATTGATATGCACATATTCCTTATCAGCTGTAATATCCTCTCCTGTGAAACTACCCTTTGTACACGACAACTCAATCGGAATAAAATTACCCTCTGTCATCTTATCAACATCAGCAACAGCAATAATATTCTTGTCCGACATCTCTGCCAAAACAGATCTGGCCGCTCTAAGCGTAACTCTTATATTATCCGTATTTTCCAATACCTCGACATACTTATTGTTATCTGTCAGTTTATTGAGGTTTTCCAATGTAACAGACACACTATAGGTCTGTTTACTTACTGGATCATTGATATTAGTAGCGACCAGCCACAACACCGCCGCTATCAGGACTGCAAGAATTTTGAGTCCCAGATTATTAGTCAATTTTTTTGCCATCCTTAGGACCCTTTCCCTTCAGTAACAGTTTCTTCTTCTCTTCGTCATGCTTATTTTGGATAGATGCAAGTCTTTCCTCTACTTCTTCTCCAGTAAGGCCTCTTTCAAGATTACCCTTATAAGCAATGCTTATCTTTCCATTCTCTTCAGAAACAATAATCACCATGGAATCTGTTTCCTCAGACATACCAACACCCGCTCTGTGTCTTGTTCCCAACTCTTTACTCAGCATCATATTGGCCGAAAGAGGAAGGTAACATGTAGCAGAACTAATACGGTCTCCCTCTATAATAACTGCACCATCATGAAGAGGAGTGTTGTGTTCAAATATATTAATGAGCAACTGATTTGTTACTATTGCATCTACTGCGATACCAGTCTTCTCAAATTCGCTGAGATTATCTTCCTGCTTAACAACAATAAGCGCACCTGTTCTTACCTTGCTCATCTCAACTGCTGCCTTGGCAACTTCCTTGATTGTTGCATCCGAGAACAAACCATTTTCATGAGTATCTCTGAACATATCCTCAAAGAACTTTTTCTTTCCAAGATCTTCCAGAGCTTTTCTAAGTTCAGGCTGTAATACGACAATAATCGCAATAACTGCCAGAGACAGTACACTCTTTACTATCCAAAGAATCGTCTGCATATTGGCAATAACTGCAATACCAATAAACACCAAAATAACGACCACTCCCTTAAGAAGTGCCCATGCTCTGGTGTTCCTGATCCATACCATAATCTGATATACAAGGAAGGCAATTATTAAAATTTCAAGAATATCCGTCTTATGGATACTAGGTACATGCAGACTGCTGAGATATTTGTCTGCATAGAAACTTAACTGTGCCATTTTTATCTCCTATGACATAAGACTACATCGTTCGCCTCACGCCATTAGCTGTTCTAACCGATTTTTGAGCAGCAGCCTTTGAGCCTGAACTCTGAGGCTTTCTTCTCTTTTCTGCACCAAACTTAGGTACAGCCTTAACATAGTAATAGAATTCTTCATCCTCAAACTGAAGATTCTCAACTCTTCGATAATCAAGTCCATGCGCAAAGAATTCTACAACCAGACACAACAATGCTGAAACTACTGATCCAAACATGATACCGATTATCGAATAATCCAGTCTAAGTGATACAAGACACATGGTCATCAAAATAATATTTGTAATTGCGCCACCTGCCGCAGCTGCTTTCCAGCTATGGCTGAATGACATTCTTCTGACTATGTACACAAGTACAAGAACTACCGCAAAGCATATTATCATGCAAATCATAGACTTATTGCCAATCATACTTTCCACTATGGTTTTTAATCTTGTTACCATAGTCTCACTGGCTGCTTCTTTAAGCATTTCCTCATTGTCAGAAGCATAATTCATCAGGTAAGAAAGAATCACGCCAAACCCAACTGACACAACTGAAAATGGAGTTCCAAGAAGTCCCATGGCAAGAGGCATAATGTAAGGAATCTTCAGTGTAAAGAAAATAGGTGTAAGCAATACAACCAAAGCCTCTCCCGCAGAAAATCTCAAATAGAGAATGTACATCAAAAACAGAGTCAAAGCACCTACAATAGCTATTTCCATGCCAAGTGCATAAAAGTGTAACAACACAAATAACCCCGCCAGTAATGTAGTAAATACAAGTGGCATAAATGAGCAAAACAGAGCAGCCATAATCACTATTGAACCACTGTTAATTCTACTCATATATCCCATCTTAAGATTAATCATGGAAAGCAGTATCAACGCCAACAAAAATTTTAATATTGGATTGATATACACTGCATACTGGGAATAAATTTTACTAAATGAATTTTTAATTCTTGCTAAATCGGACATTTTATTTTCCTTTTAATCGTAATATTTCCTACTGAGCTTATCCATAACAGAAATATATGAATTAACACTCTTTTTGGCTTTAGAATATCTGTACACAGCCCACGCATATGTAGCCAGCAAATATATTGCCATACAGATAACATATATCTTGCCAAAACGCTTTACGAACTCGATAAGATCGATATCGTAAATATCACTTAAAATCGTCTCAAAATTACAAAATACCAGCAATGCTACCACTGATACAAATGCAACCGTTCCACTAATAAACGATAATATAAGCTGTAGCGAAATATAATCACCTCTAAAATAACTCGTAATCGGCAAATGCTTTTTCCCTACCCCTTCTTCATAAGCTGCAAGTTTTGTCATTACCCTTATTTTAAGTTCATCTAACATAAATCTTCCTCTTAATCAACAAAGATTATTTATCCAAATATCTCATCCTTGAGCCTTCTTTTTGTTTTGGCAAAGGCATCTCTGGCATCTGATTAAGTCCAAAAGCTCGATTAAGATTGGCTGTAAGCTTTGTCTTGCAGCTAGCGCAGAATCTACCAGATCTAACCATAGCTCCACAGCTTTCACAGTTAAGACCTACCATGGACTCTGAAGAAAACTGCAGTCTTTCTTCTCTAATCCACTGACGAATCTGCTGTGGATCAACATCGCACGCCTCAGCCACATCAGAAATATCAACACCAGGATTATCATCTATATATTTTCTTACCACCTGAAAATCCTGTTCTATCTTGTCTTTACACACAGGACAAATCATAGGACCAGTTACATAGTTAAAAAATTTTCTACATCTCTTACAAGTTTTAACGTCCATTTTTACACCCTCATATTTCTATATTCCTCTACCAATTGCGATTGTAACAAAATAGACTTCCCTTACTCCTGCTCCCTTAAGCAGCCCGGCAATCGTATCGATTGTCGCCCCCGTAGTGTATATATCGTCCACAATACATACCTTCTTAAATTTTACATCATTTCTAGTGAGTTTAAAAGCCTTTTTAAGGTTTTTTTGGCGCTGTGAAGCTTTCAACCGCTTTAACGGAATCGTGTTAATCTTCCTCACAACAAGGTCATTTTCCACAGGTATATCGATCATTTTAGAAATGCTGTTCGCGAACTCGAGGGCTTGATTATAACCGCGTTTCCTCTCACGTTTTTTATGTATAGGAACTGGTACCAAAGCCTCCACTCCAAGGCCTCTTAACACATCTCCAAATTGTCTGACAGCATACTTTGCATAGAAACGACAATACTCTGGACGGTTTGAATATTTAAATCTGAATATGCTCTCCTTTATGTATTCATACTCAAATACAGCATAGCCCCTGTCGAAGTGTTTCAGACTTCTTTTGCAGTCATAGCAAAATACATCAGCCTGAGACTTCAATGTTTTACCACATTTCATACAGGTCGCATCTTTAATCAGAACTATTTTATCCCTGCACAGACAGCAAACCCCTCCATGGTTACTGATTGTACAATCACAAATAGCACATCTTCTTGGATATAATATATCAAGAAATTTATTTACAAATTTATATATCGTTTTGCGCATTAAACTCCTTTATGCGCATACACAGACCAGTGAACCTCTTCTTTTCACTTTCATTATTTATCATTACCCCAACAGTCTCTTTACTGCCGAGGATCATGACACATCTACGTGCTCTTGTAACACCTGTGTACAACAGGTTTCTATTAAGCAACGGACGAGGACCACCAAGAAGTGGCATAACAACCGCAGGGTATTCGCTTCCCTGTGACTTATGAATTGTAATTGCATAAGCAAGTTCCAGCTCATCTAACCCATCATTGCCATATCTTACTCTTCGGTTCTCATCATACTCAACACATACATAACCCAGACTTTGGTTTATCTCAACAATCGTTCCCACATCACCGTTGAATACACCTACGCCTTTGTCCAAAAGAATTCCATTCTTACCAGTTACTTCCCATTCGAGATTGTAATTGTTCTTAGTCTGCATAACCTTATCACCTTCTCTGAAAAGGTTATCTCCATATTCTTTCTCCTTTTTATCATCCGATGCCGGATTCATGTATGTTTGAAGAATCTTATTTAACGCCTCTACTCCAAGAGCACCAATATGAGTCGGCGTCAGAACCTGTATCTGAGAAGGCGTCGCCTCAACATAAGATGGCAGCTTTTCTGTAATCAGCTGCACCATATGTTTGTATATTACATTTGGATCACTTCGCTCAAGAAACAGAAAATCTTTGCTATTAGTATCAAGAGCTATCTCTTCACCCCTGTTTATCTTATGGGCATTCATTACAATGTCAGACATCTCTGCCTGTCTGAAAATATGCTTAAGAATTACTGTAGAAAAGCATTCAGAACTTATCAGGTCAGCCAGCACCTGTCCCGGACCAACGCTAGGAAGCTGGTTCACATCACCTACCATAATCAATCTGGATCCTACAGGAATTGCTCTAAGTAAGGCAAAAAATAATTGAATATCCACCATGGACATCTCATCAATTATAAAAACATCCGCCTCAAGAGGATTATCAGCATTTCTCTCAAAATGAGCCATTCTGCCCTCGTCTGAAGCCGCGCCATTGAGTTCTAACATTCTATGAATAGTCTTGGCTTCATAGCCAGTCGCTTCGGTCATTCTCTTAGCAGCTCTGCCGGTAGGAGCCGCAAGCATTACATCCAGACCCTCCTGTTCAATACAGTGAATAATTGCATTGATGGTAGTAGTCTTACCTGTACCAGGACCACCTGTTATCAGCAAAACTCCACTTTGCATAGCAAGTAAGACAGCTTTTCTTTGCATCTCATCCAATTCAAGTCCAAGCTCATCTTCAGCCCTGTCCACCATCTGTTCAAGCTTATCAGGCTTTTTAACATGTATAGCAAAATCAAGATCCCACAAGAGATTTGCCACAGCAAGCTCCTGATTATATAGCATGGTTGTATAGCAGTTAACTGTATCTCCTTCCGTCTTAATGGCTATCTTTTTATCCATCGCAAGATTTGGAAGACACTCCTCCACAACGTTTTTCTCAACTCCCAGCAGTTCCATTGCCCTGCTGACAAGCATTTCTTTAGGAAGATAAGTATGCCCTTCTCCCATAGCCTGTGTAAGAGCATATACAATTCCACTATGAAGTCTAAATTCCGAGTCGACGTTTATTCCAACTTTTCTGGCTATATCATCTGCTTTTTTAAATCCTATACCGTCAACTTCATCTATCATGCGATACGGGTTTTCTCGTATAACACTATATAGCAAACCTCCATATCTGTCATAAATCTTCACTGACAGTGCCTGGCTTATTCCATATTCCGCCAAAAACACCATGGCATCCTGCTGCTCTTTTTTATCTATAACCTGCTCACAGATAGACTGGGCAATTCTTTCGCTAATGCCTTTAATTTCAGTAAGTCTCTCTGGCTCTTCCATCATTATCCTGAGAGCATCCTCGCCAAAATGCCTTGTAATTCTTTTGGCAATTCTTGGTCCAACACCCTTTATGGCACCAGATGCAAGGTACCTCTCGATTCCAATAATGCCTGTAGGCGGCACAACTTTTACAGAAGACATCTTAAGCTGAGGTCCATATTGCGGATGAACCACATACTCTCCCTCAACTTCTACCATTTCGCCCTGATCTATACCAGCTGTAATACCTGTGCATATCACATCATCATCTTCAGTTGTTAATTCGAATACCGAGTAACCATTTATCTCATTTTTAAAAAGAAAATGATCAATCACACCTGTTAAATGTTCCACTTTTTCTCCACAACATTCATGTATATTAATAATAAATGCTGCCCCTAAGGACAGCATTTATTGTTATGCATCATAATTACGTTTCATCTGCTCATACAGCATTTGTGCAAGTCCAAGACTATTTTTCTCTGTAGACTGCGATGCGAGTTCCTGTATCGCATTGTCCGTAAAATAATCCACCAAATTACCTGTGCTGGTATCTTTTGAAAGCCCTCCATCTGGAATAGTCTTTTTCATCTCTTTGAAAACCTGCTCCAAAAAGTAACTCTCAAATTGCTTACACACATTCATGAGTTCTTCATCTGTTGCATCGGAATAATCTGCACTTGCAACAGATTTAAGCTTCTCAGTAGCGGCATTAGCTGCCGTTGTATTCATATAATCCGTATAAACACTGGATAATCCGCTAATATCTATCTGACTCATCTAGTTACCTCTTAAGATTGTTAGCAAGTTCCATCATCTGGTCAGTTGTTGTTATTGCCTTTGAGTTCATCTCATAAGCTCGCTGGGCAACAATCATATTAACCATCTCATCTACAACCTGAACACTGGACTGTTCCAAATATCCCTGATGAATCTTACTCGTTGTAAGACCCGCTGTTGTAGCCTCGTTAAGAGCCGGACCAGATGCAGCTGTAACTGAATACAATGTATCAGATGTCTTCTCAAGACCTGATGGATTAGAGAACTGGAATGCACCAATTCTGATACCTATTGGCTGAGCATTGTTCTGCTCATCTGGATAACAGATATTACCACTCGCATCAATAGAAAGCTTACTTACAACATATCTGTTTGTATCAAGAGTAATTGCTTTTCCTGTTGAATCTAATACTGGAAGTCCGTCGGATGTAGAAAGAACTATATTGGATCCACTTCCTGTATTGAAGTTGAAACTACCATTTCTTGTGTAATATGTGGAACCATCTTCACCTCTTACAGCAAAGAAACCTTCACCTTCTATAGCAAATGCCGTATCACTTGTACTTGCTATAAGAGCTCCCTGCTTAAATACTGAAGTAATAGATGAATTACGTACACCCAGACCAACCTGAGCACTAATAGGCTTGTGTGCGCCATTGGCTGTTGTTGTCTCTGACTGTAAATTCTGATATAAAAGCGATTTGAATTCTGCAACTTCCGCTTTGTAACCTGCCGAATTAACATTGGCAAGATTGTTTGCAATTGTATCAACGTTTGTCTGCTGGGCAATCATACCACTTGCAGCTGACCATAATGATCTAACCATGCTCTATCCTCCGATTATCCAACTATGCCTTAAACCTTACCAAGCTGGTTTGCGGCAATCTGAAGTGTGCTGTCGATAGTGGTAATAAGCTTCTGATTACTTTCGTACTGTCTAGACACGCTTATCATCTCTACCATCTCCTGTACCGTCTGAACATTAGAAGTCTCCAAGTATCCCTGATTGATTGTATAATCACCAGGCTTTACCGTAGCTCCATCTACTGGCACAAAAAAGTTTTCTCCATAATGCTCCAGATAATTGTAATCCTCGAAATCAGTTATCTTTATTGTCGATATAGCTGTATCATTCTGGAAAATGTTACCCTTTTTATCAATTGTTACCTCATGATTAGGATCAATCTTGATTCTGTTATTGTCTGTATCAAGAACATAATCTCCATCCTTTGTCATAAGATATCCATCCATATCTGCAACAAATGAACCGTCTCTTGTATATTTTGTAGAGGTTGTACCATCTTTAGAGGCAAATTCTATTGTAAAGAAACCTGATCCTGAAATAGCAAGATCATAAGTGTTGCCTGTAACCTTAAATGGTCCCTGTGAATAATCGGTATAATTTTCTCCAATCTTAACGCCAAGGTTCATCTGTCCAATACCCTTGGAAAGATTGTGAGCATATGATTCATCCTTGATCTTATATGCTAAGACTGTGTCAAAGGCCTGACTGGTTGCTCCCTCTTTCTTGTAACCGTTAGTATCAACGTTCGCAAGATTGTTGGTGATAACGTCCATTCTATTCTGTTCATTAATCATACCAGTGTAAGCTGTATATAAGCCTTTAACCATATCTCTTCACCTTTTATTCTGGATCTCTGTAACCTGCAAGGAACTCAACGTATCTACCTGTTCCGATAGCAACTGCTGTCATAGGTTCCTCTGCTGTCATGGTTGTAATACCTGTTTTTGAACAAATCAGATCTTCAAGACCTCCGAGTAACGCACCACCACCCGTGAGTACGATACCTCTCTCTGCTATATCAGCTGCTAATTCTGGAGGAGTCTTCTCCAAAATACCATGTATCGCTTCAACAATCTGTGCTGTAGTACTTCTGAGAGCTTCTTCAGTATCCTCAGATGATACTCTTACTGTCTTTGGAAGACCTGTAACAAGGTTACGACCTCTTACATCCATATATATCGGTTCACTTCGCTTAAAAGCTGAGCCTATTTTTATTTTTATATCTTCTGCTGTACGTTCACCTATGAGGAGGTTATGTTTCTGACGCATATAACGTACTATTGCTTCGTCAAAATTATCTCCTGCAATCTTGATAGAATCACTAACAACAGTTCCACCAAGAGAAATAACAGCTATATCTGTTGTACCACCACCGATATCAACAATCATATTGCCACATGGCTTACTAATATCAATACCTGCACCAATCGCTGCCGCAATAGGCTCCTCAATAATAGCAACTTCTCTTGCGCCTGCCTGGTATGTTGCATCTTCAACAGCCTTCTTCTCTACTTCAGTTACACCTGAAGGAACACATACAGCAATCTTAGGCTTACGGAAGCTTCTGTGTCCTACTGCCTTTGTGATGAAATATTTCATCATCTTCTCTGTTACTGTATAATCGGAAATAACACCCTGTCTAAGAGGTCTTACTGCAACAATATTACCTGGTGTTCTACCAAGCATAAGACGAGCTTCCTCGCCTATCGCCTTAATTTTATTTGTATCTCTATCAAAAGCAACTACTGATGGCTCTTTAAGAACAACGCCCTTGCCCTTAAGATATACCAGAATACTTGCTGTACCTAAGTCAATTCCTATATCTGTGCCCTGCATACAAAGCCCCTTTCTAAATCATTCCATAATCTAGATTATTATATCTGATTTTAAAGGTGCTTAAAAGGGGATAAACGCAATTTCATAAAAACTTAATACTTTGCATTTTCTAACATCTTTTTCACATAATGCCCTGTGTAAGACTTCTTATTCTCAGCCACCTCTTCAGGTGTTCCTGTGCACAGAATTGTTCCACCCTTATCGCCACCTTCTGGACCAAGATCAATGATATAATCCGCAGTCTTTATGACATCCAGATTGTGTTCAATTACTACAACCGTATTGCCATTCTCAACAAGTTTCTGCAATATCTCTATGAGCTTTTTAACATCAGCAAAATGCAAACCAGTTGTAGGTTCATCCAGTATATAAATAGTTTTTCCTGTCGAGCGTTTGCTAAGTTCTGTGGCCAGCTTAATACGCTGTGCCTCACCACCAGACAAAGTTGTAGATGGCTGTCCAAGCTTAATATATCCCAAGCCAACATCATAAAGAGTTCTTACAATACGCTGAATCTTTGGCACATTTTCAAAGAAGGTAACTGCTTCCTCAACAGTCATATCAAGGACATCATAAATTGATTTTCCTTTATACTTAACCTCCAAAGTTTCCCTGTTGTATCTCTTGCCCTTACATACTTCACAAGGCACATATACATCTGGAAGGAAATGCATCTCTATCTTTACAATACCATCACCGCTACAAGCCTCACATCGACCACCCTTAACATTAAAGCTGAATCTTCCCTTCTGGTAACCCTTCGCTTTAGCATCAGGAGTTGCAGCAAACAAGTCTCTAATCTGATCAAACATATTGGTATATGTTGCAGGGTTAGAACGAGGAGTTCTTCCAATTGGAGACTGGTCTATATCTATAACCTTATCAAGCTGTTCTACACCAAGGATGCAGTCATGCTGTCCAGGAATTGTACGTGCTCTGTTAAGCTGTTTAGCCAAAGATTTGTAAAGTATCTCATTGACCAAAGAACTCTTACCAGATCCAGATACGCCAGTAACACAAGTCATTACACCCAAAGGAATATCTACATCCACATTCTTAAGATTATGCTCTCTGGCACCCTTTACAGTAAGTGCACCGGTAGGCACACGTCTGCTCGCTGGTACATCTATAGTCATCTTTCCCGCAAGATACTGACCAGTTATTGATTCCTTAACCTTCATAACCTCTTTTGCAGTTCCAATGGCTACAACCATACCACCATTGCTTCCAGCCCCAGGACCGATATCAACTATACAGTCAGCTGCGCGCATGGTATCTTCATCATGCTCAACTACGATCAACGTATTGCCTAAGTCTCTTAGATGTTTAAGTGTAGTAAGTAATTTGTCATTGTCCCTCTGATGAAGACCAATACTTGGCTCATCAAGTATGTAGCATACTCCTACAAGGCCTGAACCTATCTGAGTAGCAAGTCTGATACGTTGTGCTTCACCACCTGACAGAGAAGCTGTCGCTCTGGCAAGGGTCAAATAATCAAGTCCTACATCCATAAGGAAGCCAACTCTTGCGCGAATCTCTTTAAGAACCTGTTTACCTATGAACTGCTGTGTCTCGGAAAGTTCAAGGTTCTCAAGATAGCTACAGAGCTTGCCAATAGACATGGATGTTATCTCAAATATATTCTTATCATTGATAGTAACCGCTAGTGACTCTGGCTTAAGTCTCATACCCTTACAGCTTTCGCATGGAGATATCTGCATATACTGCTCATACTCCTGCTTCATGGTCTCTGATGCCGTTTCTCTGTAACGTTGCATCATATTTCTAAGCAAGCCATCAAATATCATAGGGTATCTGCCTTCACCTCGCTGCCCTATGTAATGCACTATTACTCTTCTGGCATTTTTGCCGTAGATTATGAGGTCCTGTACCTCTTTCGACAATTCATTGAATGGAGTATCCAAAGAGAATCCGTACTCTTTAGAAAGAGCTACTAACATAGCATGAGAATAGCTTCCCACCGTATTAGATGACTGCCATCCCATACAAGATATCGCTCCCTGATTGAGGCTCAGACTTCTATCAGGAATAAGTAGTTCCGGACTAAATTCCATAGTATAGCCAAGTCCGTAACATGCAGGACAAGCTCCATATGGATTGTTAAATGAGAAGCTTCTAGGCTCTATCTCCTGTACACTTACACCACAGTCAGGACAGGCAAGACTCTCCGAAAAATGCAGATTCTCTCCATCCACAACTTCTATCTCAAGAAGTCCCTCAGCAAGACCAAGCGCAGTCTCAACCGAATCAGTAAGTCTTGTCTCCATGCCCTCTCGTATTACAAGTCTGTCCACAACGATTTCTATACTGTGCTTTATATTCTTATCAAGCGAAATATCTTCATCCAAATCATACAGATTGCCATCAATTCTGATTCTTGAAAAACCACTCTTTCTGGCTCTGTCTATAATCTTTTCATGCTGTCCCTTCTTACCTCGTACAACCGGAGAAAGCACCATAAACTTAGTACCTTCAGGAAGGGCCATAATAATATCAACCATCTGATCTACAGACTGTCTCTCAATTACCTTTCCGCAGTTTGGACAGTGAGGAATACCTATTCTGTCAAGTAAAAGTCTGAAATGATCATATATTTCTGTTACTGTACCAACCGTAGATCTTGGATTTCTGTTTGTTGATTTCTGATCTATAGATATAGCAGGTGAAAGTCCTTCTATCATCTCAACCTGAGGTTTTTCCATTTGACCTAAAAACTGTCTTGCATAGGATGAGATAGACTCCATATATCTTCTCTGTCCCTCTGCATAAATAGTGTCAAAGGCAAGTGATGATTTGCCTGATCCAGACAAGCCAGTTATAACAACAAACTGGTCTCTTGGTATATCCACATCTATATTCTTTAAATTATGTTCTCTTGCCCCACGGATTCTAATATAATCCTTTGCGGACATCTTTTTGTTGTCAGTAGACATTACTTTCTTCTTTCTTTAATAACTAGTATATGTTTATGCTTCAAGCTGTTTCTTAAGTTCAACCATCTTATCTCGAAGGTCTGCTGCAGTTTCAAAATCAAGTTCTGCTGCCGCTTTTCTCATCTGTTTCTCAATCTTTTCAATCAGCTTCTTAAGTTCTGACTCGCTCATGGATTCAGGATCCTTTTCAAATCTCATCCTCTCCTGCTCGATTTCCTTAGAGATGCTAATGAGTTCTCTGACAGCCTTCTGGATGGTCTGTGGCGTGATTCCATGCTCTTCGTTGTACTGCATCTGAATAGCACGACGTCTGTTCGTTTCATCTATGGCATTTTTCATGGAATCAGTCATATTATCTGCGTACATGATAACATGACCTTCGCTGTTTCTTGCTGCACGTCCGATAGTCTGAATAAGCGAAGTCTGTGATCTTAAGAATCCTTCTTTATCTGCATCCAAAATAGCCACAAGCGTTATCTCTGGTATATCCAAACCTTCACGTAAAAGGTTAATTCCTACAAGAACATCAAAAACATCCAGACGCATATCCCTGATAATCTGAGCACGTTCCAAAGTATCTATATCCGCATGGAGATATTTAACCCTTATACCGACTCCCTTAAGATAATCTGTAAGATCTTCTGCCATACGCTTTGTAAGCGTTGTGACTAACACCTTGTGATGCCCTGCCACTTCCTTCTTAATCTCAGATAACAGGTCATCAATTTGTCCCTCTATTGGTCTGACCGAAACCTCAGGATCCAAAAGCCCTGTAGGTCTTATAATCTGCTGTGCCCTTAACAGCTCATGCTCCTCTTCATATGTATTAGGAGTTGCAGATACAAAGAGCATCTGATCTATCTTATCCTCAAATTCTCCAAAATTAAGAGGTCTGTTATCAAGTGCCGACGGCAGTCTAAATCCATAATCAACCAGAACATTCTTTCTTGACCTGTCACCTGCATACATACCACCAACCTGCGGAATAGTGATATGTGACTCATCGACTATTATCAGGAAATCATCATCAAAATAATCAATCAGGCAAAGTGGTGTAGCGCCAGGTGGCAGATTATTGAGTGGCGCCGAATAATTCTCTATACCCGAACAAAATCCTGTCTCGCGAAGCATCTCAAGATCAAAATTAGTTCTTTCTGCAATTCTTTGTGCTTCTATAAGTTTATCCTGCGACTTAAAGAATCTTACTCTCTCTTTAAGTTCTGCTTCAATCCTGTCGCAACCCTGAAGAATCTTTTCCTTAGGAATTACGTAATGTGAAGCAGGGAATATAGCCACATGGTCCAGTTTTGATTTCATCTTTCCAGTCAACGGATCAACAGTTGCAATTCTGTCTATTTCATCACCGAAAAATTCAACTCTTATGAGTTCATCTCCACCTATTGCAGGATAAATCTCTATGGAATCCCCACGAACTCTAAAGGTTGCACGCTCTATATCGAGCTCATTTCTCATATACTGAATATCAATTAGTTCACGTATAACCTGATCTCTGTCCTTATTCATACCCGGACGCAAAGATACAATCATCTCATGATATTCATCAGGACTACCCAAGCCATATATGCAGCTGACCGAGGCAACCACAATAACATCCCTACGTTCAGAAAGAGATGCAGTCGCAGACAGTCTGAGTTTCTCTATCTCATCATTGATAGAAGAGTCCTTGGCAATATATGTATCCGAAGAAGGAACATACGCTTCCGGCTGATAATAATCATAATAGGATACAAAATACTCCACTGCGTTCTCTGGGAAGAATTCCTTCATCTCAGAGTAGAGCTGTCCCGCCAAAGTCTTATTGTGAGAAATGATAAGCGTCGGCTTATTCAATTGTTCTATTATATTGGCCATAGTAAATGTCTTACCTGAACCAGTAACACCCAGAAGTGTTTGGAACTGATTACCTTCCCTAAACCCTTCTACCAAAGCCTTTATAGCTTCGGGCTGGTCTCCTGTTGGAACATATTCACTATGTAACTTAAAATGCGATTCTTTCATAATTTGTTATTTTACTACAATTCTTTTAATATGTCTACGGATTTTCGAACATATATTCGTTTTAATCTTCCATAAATAATGCTATACTGAACCTAGGGTTAAAGGAGAGGGTTACATATATGAAAACTAGAAAATTAGGCTTTTCAAAACAGCTGTTTATTCAGCTTACAGTTGTTTTGATTTTGACAACCATTCTTATGGCTGTTGTTTTGTCCAACAAGGTAGACAAAATGCTGCTTAAGAAAACACAGGCCACAGTTTCAAGCACTGCGACCTACGCTGCCAATATGATTGATGCCAACCACATGAGAGACATAGTGGCAAGCGGTGAAGAATCAAAATATTGGGACGAGATATATGACCAGGTCTCATTTTTCAGAGACAATGGTGATATTGAATATATATACATCGTTGCCAGAATAGATGGTGAACTTGTATATGTATTAGATACTGATTTAGAGGATCCTGCCGACTATGGTGATGTCTGTGAAGGGGATTCCGATGCTGAAATCGCACTTGCAGGTACTCCAATCACCAACTCAGAATGTACACGAGATGAATGGGGTTCTCATCTGTCTTCCTGGGTTCCTATCAAGGACGGTTCACAAGTGGTAGCCATCTTAGGTGTCGATGTTAGTTACGACGATGTGCTCACAGATATTTCAAAAGTTAAAGCAACTGTATTGATATGTTTTTCTTTCACATTTGTTTTGGTATGGATGTCGATATTAGCAATCAGTCTGCGTCTGGCAAAAGGTTTCAAACAGATTGATGCAAAAATCGGTGATCTTACAGACGGGTCGGGTGACCTTACAAAGAAGATTGAAGACAATTCCGGTACAGAATTCGAAATAATAGCTAACCATATTAATGAATTTTTAGAAGAAATTCGACAATTGGTTTTAACAGTTTCATCCACTTCAGAAGCTGTATCAGAATCTATGAACCAGGTTGCTTCAAGTTCTGAAACATGTGCCAATGACGCTGAAAGCATAAGCGCTGTAACTGAAGAATTATCTGCTTCGATGCAGATGGTTTCAGACAACATTCAAAGTCTCAACGCTTCAGCTGAGGAGATGTTAGGTTCGATCTCCGAAACTGTAAACACAGTTAGAGAAACCAACGAGCTTGTTGATGATATCAAGGAAAGAGCCTTCGAGACAAAGACATCAACCTCCGGTAAAGAATCTGCCATAAGCAGCACTCTTGTCGTTGCCGAGAATAAGCTTAGAGCCTGTATTGAACAAAGTAAAAGAGTCTCAGATATATCCAGCTTAACAGGTGATATTCTCAAGATTTCAGGTCAGACTAATCTTCTTGCTCTTAATGCCAGCATAGAAGCTGCAAGAGCTGGTGAAGCAGGACGAGGATTCGCTGTAGTTGCCGATGAAATCAGACAGCTTGCGGAAGGTAGTAAAAACAATGCCAACAGTATTCAGGAAATCAGTTCCTATGTTGTAAATGCAGTTGAAGAGCTCATGCAAAGCGCAGATGAGATACTGAATCTCTTAAATGAAACCATACTTCCTGAGTACAAGGAATTTATTAAAATAGCTGATAAGTATTCTGAAGATGCTGACAATATGAAAGCACTTATTGCTTCTGTATCGCAAAATATCGATGATATTTATTCCAACGTTGAAAAGCTTGCTGAGAACACCGACAATATAGCCAATGCCGTTGAGGACTGTGATAAAGGAATTGCAGAGTCTGCTCTAAGCACTCAGAATCTGGCAGCACAGTTTGAAGAAGTTACTGCAGAAACAAACACAGTCAACACTTCTGTTTCATACATGCGAGATAATATCACCAAATATAAAGCATAATTTCACATACAAAAGCCCTCCTTACTGTTTCAGTAAAGAGGGTTTTATCATTTTATATTACAAGGTTTATTTTACTGATTAAAAGGTCTGTAGCCTACAAGATACGCATCTACAAGGTCTGGGAAATACAGTTTCAGATTACGTCTGTCAATCAAGCCAAAGTTTTCTTCACCAACTCCAATAGCTCCGTTATCCCATACAAAATATGACATTCCATATGAAGCGGCCTTCATTGTATAACCTCTCGCCCATTTTTCACGATCTGGCTGGTTATCCTTGTTAGTAGCACCAAATTCGCCTATTACAATTCCGTATCCGTTCATCTTGAATGTAGACATGAGTTTGCCCATGAATACGAATTCAGTAGTCTTTGAACCATCCCAATCCTTATATCCGGTCCCCTTTCCTGCAAAGTCATATGGTGTATATGCATGTACAGAAAGCATTACCTTATCACTTGGATCTTCTGGCATTGAAAATGCGCTATTCAAAGCGAAGTCTGGTGAAGCAGCATAACTTGGAACCATAATAAATCTATTTTCATTATTACCACCGGAATTTCTAATGGTATCAACGAAAGCCTGATTTAATTTACAAATAACACCAATAGATTCTCTACCCTTTGGATCAGAAGCCGCGAACCACCATTCAATATCTGTGCCCTTAAGTCTTGGCTCGTTCATGGATTCAAATATCAGATGGTCATCATAATCCTTAAATTCTTCTGCTATCTGAGTCCAGATAGTAGTAAGATATTTTTCTGACTCAGCATAGTGATCTGTATCCGGATAGTAGTAGTCGCAGTCATGATGAGAATTTATTATTACAAATAAACCTTCGTCATATGCATAATCAACCACTTCCTTAACTCTTGCCATCCACGCCTCGTCAATCTGATAATCACTGTCTGTATGATTACCCCAGGAAACAGGAATTCTTATGGAAGTAAATCCTGATTCTTTAACAAATGCGATAAGTTCAGGTGTTGTTAAAGGCTGTCCCCAGCTAGTCTCCGAATCAAGCCCCTTTGAATCTGTAGCATCCAAAGTATTACCAAGATTCCATCCCGCTTTAAGAATCGCTGCAAAATCAACAGAGCTCATAGCCTCTAGTTCTTCCTGTGTATATTCAACCAGCTCCACAACTTTTTCCTCTTCTATTATCTCTTCTTCAACCGCTTCGGTATCATCTTTGGAATCTGAAACTTCCTCTGCATCGCCTTCTACCGCTTCAGTTACTTCTGCCACTTCTTGCGTCTCCACTACAGTCTCCTGCGCTACCTCTGTACCACATCCTGCAAAGGCAAATGCGACAGTCATAAGCATCGCTCCTAATAAAGATCTTTTCTTCATAAATTGCTCCTCTAAACTACTTAAGCATCTTTTCAACCTGTTCTATTGCTGCGTTGAGCTGATTGTCCGTCTTATCAGCCTTATATGCTTCGCTGTCAAACTCAACCTCTATATCCGGTTCGATACCTGTTTCGTGAATATAATTACCATTTGGAGTATAGTATCTGCTTATAGTCATCTTAACAGCTGTACCATCTCTAAGTGACATTATCTGCTGAACAATTCCTTTTCCATAGGTCTTAGTTCCCATGATTGTTCCAATGCCATAATCCTTGACTGCTCCTGTTAAAATCTCAGAAGCACTAGCGGAATAACCATTTACAAGAACAACAAGTGGTATATCGATTTCTTTCTTTCCATCACAGGTAAATTCTTCCCTTTGACCATACTTATCTTCTGTATACACGATTAAGCCTTTAGGAAGAATCTGTCTGGCAATGTCACAGCAGGTAGAAAGATTTCCACCACCATTAGAACGAAGGTCAATAATCAGTCCCTTCATTCCTTGGCCTCTCAGTACAGCCATTGCCTCTGTAAACTGGTCAGTTGTAACATCATCAAACTCTGTAATCTGAATATATCCTATGTCAGATTCCTTCATCTCATACTGTACAGTTGGCGACTCAACCTTACGTCGCTCTACATCCACATCTACGGTTTCACCATCACGTATAAGAGTAAGATGAACAAATGTATGCTCATCCCCCTTTATAAGGGCTACAACCTCTGTGGTTGTCATTCCTGTAGTTTCTTTATCATCTATCTTGTAAATAATATCGTCACCCTGCAAACCCATTTCTTCAGCCGGTGTTCCTGATATTGTACCTGTAATAACAGGAAGGGATGTTTCTGAATCAAGAGATATGTATGCACCTATTCCGTAGTAGATTCCCTCAGTACTTTGTTTAACTTCCTCGAGTTCTTCTTCGGAATAATACTCCGAATATGGATCTCCCAATGAATCAAGAATACCATCGTATACGCCATCTCTTAACGTCTTTGTATCTACATCTTTGTAATAATTGTCCCTAATTAACTTCTCGATAGTAGTCATCTTAGTAATCAGAGTATTGTTTACCAAAGAACTTGTGATATCAACCTGATCCGCACTCTCTTCTGTTTTTGTAGAGACAGCAGCCTGCTTCTTAAGCTTATTAATAGTTACAAAATATCTAACGTATGTAATACCTACCCATATCCATATGGTAAGAATTGCACCAACCACCATACCAACTATGAATAGTATTCTTTCACGACGTTTATTGCTTTTTTCCATTATTTGTAATTCCTTGCTATTTGCTCAAATAATTCCAAGGGCTCACATACGAACCATCTTTTCTGACACTAAAATGCAAATGATTTCCAGTTGAACGACCTGTGGATCCAACTGCTGCTATTGTTTCCCCTTTTACAACCTTCTGTCCCTGAGAGACATATAGTTTAGATGCGTGCATATAAATCGTGTACAAGTCATCACCATGGTTAATCATAACGTAATTACCCATAGTCGATGTATATGCTGCTGCTACAACTTCGCCATCGTACGCAGCCAAGATAGGAGATCCGCCTGGCGCAGCCAAATCAACACCGTTATGGAACTGCTGAACACCTAATATTGGATGAATACGATTTCCATAATCATCTGAAACTTTTGTATAACTTGGAGCAGGGAACTTGAATACACCACCGTCATAGGTGATAATCTCTCCGCTCTCCTCCATAAGTTTCTTCTTCTGTTCTGCTACCGCTTTTTCCAAAGCTTTAATAATAGCATTCTGCTCAGCCAGTTCAGCCTCATACTCTTTTATAGCCTGCTCTTTATTTGAAATATCAGACTCTTTGGCAGTAATCTCTTTTTCTTTCTGATTGATTAATATCTCAAGGTTATTCTGTTCTTCCTCAACCTGAGCTTTTGCCTCATCCAAAGTTTCCTTTTCCGCTTCCAATGCAAGTTTGCACGCCTCAACATACTCGCAGAATTCAATGTATTCTTCTAATTTGTGTTTGTCATAAGCAGACAACTTTTCAATATAATCTGCCTTATTGACCATATCTCCAAAGCTTTCTGCCTGAATCAGCATATCAAGATAATATGACTCGCCTTTTTCATACATAAACTTGATTCTTGTTTTCATCGACTCATACTGATTTCTCTGCACTTCCTGAGCCTCCTCAAGTTCTCCCTGAGTTCTCTCGATGTCCGCTTCTTTTTCTTCAATCATTTTTATAAGCTCATCGATTTTATCTTCTACATCAGAGAGTTTTCCATCAAGTTCTGTTACATAGCTTGCAAGATCTGCCTTCTGCTTTTCCAGCTCGTCAACCATTTTTTCCATATTGGAGATGGTACTCTTTATTTTCTTTCTGTCATCTTCAGCCTGGCTAATCTGATCCTGTTTTTCTTTAATACTATCTTCAAGAGCTTTTATTTTCTGTCCTCTGTTAGTATCTTCATCAGAATGCTCAGCATCTTCTTTTTCAACGCGTTCCTGTTCCTGGTCATTTTCCGTAGCATGTGCTGTAGTCGCGGTAAATACCATAGAAACAGACAACGCCACCATTAAAATAATGGCGGCAATTCTCTTATTTAACATATGCAATTAAACCTTCAGATGTTTCTTTACTGTCACTATACTTCCAATAAAACCAATTCCAGCACCAATTCCCAGTGACAATGGAATAAGTGTATTATTAATTGTTTCGATAGGAAGGAATCTCAAAATGTCACTAAGTACAGTGAATTTTCCCTGGACAAGACCAATAGCCTTATCATATACAAGCGTAATAATTCCAATTGGAATAGCTGCTCCGACAAGTCCAATGATCAAACTTTCTATTACGAATGGCGCTCTAACAAAGTAATCTGTAGCACCAACATATTTCATAATACCTATTTCTTCTTTTCTGATAGAGATACCCATCATAACAGTATTACTGATAAGGAAGATTGATACCGCAAGAAGAATACCAATAATACCAATTGAGATGTAACTAATCATGTTGTTAGCACCGCTCAATGCATCAGCTGTAACCTGAGAGAAATTTACTTCTCTTACGCCTGGCACTGTCTTAAGGTACGATACCAACGCATCCTGTCCAGCTATATCCTTAAGATAAATCTGATAGTTAGCACTTCCTGCGAGAGGATTCTCTGTAAAGCCTTCTGCGTATTCACCAAGATAGTCTTCCTTAAAATCTTCCCACGCTTCATCTGCAGATACGAATACTATTCTGCTTACCTCGGCTCTGTTGGAAATGATATCTCCAATCTCCTTCATACGCGCGTCATCTTCACACACTTCTTCTGTAAAGAATACCGTAACTGCAACACCTTCCTCAGCCGTCTTAACAATATTCTGGAAGTTCATAATAACTGCATAGAATACACCAAAGAGCAACAGACACGAAGAAATTGTTGCTATTGAAGCAAGGGAGAAAAGTGCATTTCTAAAGATATTCTTTATACCCTGCTTGATTGTATAAAAAAATGAACTAATTCTCATCTATATAACCACCCTTCTCTTCGTCACTGACAATAACGCCCTTTCTAACAGTAACTACACGCTTCTGCATCTCATTGACAATTTCCTTGTCATGTGTAACTACGATAACTGTGGTTCCTCTCTTGTTAATCTGATCAAGAAGTTTCATGATTTCAAGAGAGTTCTTTGGATCAAGATTACCTGTAGGCTCATCACATAATAAAATTGGTGGCTTGTTAATCAAAGCTCTGGCCATAGCAACACGCTGCTGCTCACCACCTGATAACTGTACAGGCTTTGCCTTATACTTCTTGGCAAGACCAACAATTGATAAAATCGCTGGAACATTGCGCTTAATTAATCTGTTTGGTGTCTGTACGATTCTCTGTGCAAATGCAACATTTTCATATACAGTCCAATTCTTGATAAGACGGAAATCCTGGAATACTACACCTAAATTTCTTCTGTATTTTGGTACCTGACGTCTACGAAGTTTGTTCAGATTGGCACCGTTAACATATATTTCACCTTCTGTAGGCACGATTTCTCTAAGCAACAACTTAATAAGTGTTGATTTACCAGATCCACTGTCACCCACAATGAATACGAATTCACCTTTTTTAATAGTAAGATTAATACCATTTAATGCAGGAGAACCTGAAGAATATGCCTTTGTGACATTCTCCATAACTATAAGTTCATCTTCTGCAAATGTCTTTACTCTCTTTTTTCTACCGAAAGCCACTATACTTTTCTCCTTAATATTCTAACGACTCCATATAGTTCATATACTTTACAACCATAAGAGCAATTTTGAATGTAATAGCATCTTCAAATACTCTCAGATCAAGACCTGTTGTCTTCTGTAGTTTATCCAATCTGTACACGAGTGTGTTTCTATGAATGAACAACTGGCGTGATGTCTCAGATACATTGAGACTGTTCTCAAAGAACTTAGTGATTGTAGTAAGTGTTTCCTCATCAAAATCATCTGGGCTCTTACCGCCAAAAATCTCTTTGATAAACAATTTTCAAAGTGGAATAGGAAGCTGGTAAATGAGACGTCCGATTCCCAATTCGCTGTACGCCATGATATCTCTGTCATCGAAGAAAATCTTTCCAACATCAAGTGCCATCTTTGCTTCTTTGTAAGAACGGCTGACTTCCTTGATTTCCTTAATTACGGTACCATATGCAATGCGCACATCCTTAACATTCTCATTGATAAGCTGGTTCTTATAAACACCACAAATCTTCTCAATATCAGAATTGTTAGCATTATCCTCAAGTTCTTTAACAACTATTACGCTGTTCTCATCTACTGCTGTGATAAAATCCTTGTTGTTTGAACCAAAATGAGTACGCATTATCTCGAGAACGTTACTATCTTTTCCAAGCTTAGCTTCTATAATGATTGCTACTCTTGGCTTCTCCGACTGAATGTGTAACTTCTTTGCACGACTAAATATATCAACGAGAAGAAGATTATCCAAAAGAAGGTTCTTAATGAAGTTGTCTTTATCAAATCTTTCCTTGTATGCAACAATCAGATTCTGAATCTGAAATGCAGCAAGTTTTCCAAGAGTATATACATCCTCTGTTGCTCCCTGAGCTACAAGAATATATTCTAACTGCTGCTCGTCATATATCTTAAAGAACTGACAACCTGCAATCTCCTGTGAATCAGCTGGTGATTTAACGAATTCAACTGCCTGTGTACTGTACTTCTCCATCTCTGGATTTGTCAGTGCATACACCTTTCCGTCAACATCCACAACGCAAAATTCGATTCTTGCAATGTTTTTTAACCCTTCTATAGTACTCTGTAATACCTGATTAGATATCATATCTCCTCCGCTCACTCGTGATTTTCTACAAAAGTTTATGCCTCATAATAGATATTTTCACAATACCTTATCCTATCATAAAGCATTTATACAAAAAAATCCATAGTTATAACTGTATTTTTATGGTAAATTTTCACAAATGATTTATCATTTACATTTGTTACACTAACTGTCATACTATAAATATCATAAAGACAAAGGAGGAACAGACATGAATATTACAAATATTGGCTCTGCTTCAATGGCCCTTACAGGCAGCAACTCCTTATCAAAAGTTGATATCGCCATGCTAAGTAAGGCACTTGATGCTAACGAAATAGCAGGCAACGGACTTCTTAACATGATTGATGCAGCTGCTATGGAAAGATCTGTCAATCCTGCAGTTGGTGCCAACTTTGATATGTCAGTGTAAGTTCGCCATAAACAAAAAGGAATCCTCAATAATGATGGATTCCTTTTTTGTGTCTTAAGCTAACTGGCAATCACAAAAAATATCATGTAAGCCAGGCATAAGCCAAATGCAACTATTATAGGTGCTGTTATTATATTCTTTCCTTTTTCTTCGTTATCAAAGAACTTTCTTGTTTCTTCGGTACGTTCTTCCAGCTTCGCCGCCCATGCCAAAACACCAATCGCCAGTACTGTGGCTATTCCTGCCGCTATAATATAGCTTGGCAAACTATCTATTATCTCCCCTCGGTCCACACTAATATCATCATAGATACCAGGAGACAGGTAATCTCCTACAAGCATAACCACAACACTTTCGAAGTTAAACATAAAGTGACATATAAAAGATGACCATATGGAACCTGTAGCTTCAACAATAAGAGCAAAAGCAACACCCACAACAAAGGCGTAAGCCGCCTGGTTGAAATTAAGATGCATAAACGCAAAGGCCGCTGCAGATACAAACACAGCCATCATTTTTCCGCCTGCTCTTCGATAGCCTCTGTACATAAATCCTCTGAATGCAAATTCTTCTATGAACGGAGCTAAAATAGCCGAGCTTAAAATCGTCATATACCATGGTGACTCCAGCATCATCCCACTTGCTTCAAGTACCTCATTATCCACCCACAGCATCGAAATCGCATTGGCCAAAGTACCTATTGGCATTAACAATATCCCATATATAAATATAGCCAAAAGCGTCATAGGTCTTACTGCTTTGAAACCAAGTCTTGCAAAAATGCCTTCTTCATAGTCGCTTAATGACAAAACCAGCACTGGTGGAATTAGGATAGTAGACTCGGCAAGCAGTGTCTCTACCATGACATTACTCATATCAATCCAGCTTCCCCAGATGGACAGATATATAACAAGTCCTAGTTCAAGGCCCAGAAACCCAAGAAACGCCCAGTTTATTTTTCTATGTTCCATAGCTACCTCGTTATTTCAGGGTAATTGTGTTCTCATTTATGCTAATCTTACCAGCCTTAAGAAGATTCCCTACTGCTCTCTTGAACTCATTTTTACTCATATTCATTGCATCTTTGATTACTTCTGGAGACGCTTTATCAGTAAACGGAATGGTTCCATTATTTTTATCAAGATATTTCATGATTTTATCAGCATCAATGCTCATCTGTATGTAAGCCTTTTCCTTGACGCTTAAATCCACTTTACCGTCATCCTTAACTGCCGTCACTCTAGCAGAAATGACATCACCAGCTTTAATATCTGATGATAGTTCTTTCTTAGGAATAAGTGCTGTATATTTATCATCAATCGCCACAAAGGCACCAAAATTATTACTAATCTCGTAAACCGTGCCCTTTACCTGATCATCCTTGCGCAAATCCTTAGCCTTTTCAAGATAAGGATATACCTTCATTGTGGCACATAATCTGCTACTCTTGTCTACATACAATGCAACTAAAACTTCATCGTCTTTCTTAACTTCGTATGTCTGCTCTTTATATGGTAACAGAAGATCCTTCTCCAGACCGCAGTCCAAGAAAGTTCCTATACGGCCCACTTCCTTAACCTTAAGTTTCGCAACCTTTCCCTTTGTAATAAGAGGAGAATTAGTTGTTGCTATTAATCTGTCTTTGGAATCTCTGTAGATAAACACCTCTACTTCGTCGCCAATCTCACTTCCCTCTGGAACCTGCTTAGCAGGAAGCAACACCTTCTCATCTACTCCCACGCTTTCTGCAAGATATACTCCAAATTCCTTCTTTTCTTTAATAATCAGTTTCTGCTTTTCTCCAAGCTTAAACATATCTAACCTCACCTTGTCTAAATCCGTATTATTGTATCTCTGTTTCCAAAACAGAGTATGGTTTTCCGTCCTGGTCGTTGAGAGCTGCTACTCTCGTATTTCCCATCTGATATACCACTGGATAAATCACATCACCAAGCATAGCCTGTTTTCTGTAATCTATTCTAAGCGTTTTAACCCTTTTATTATCAGATTTATCAGTTTCACAACCATCTATTGCCGACATAGCAAGCTTCACATACTGTCCATTGTTTACATGATGATTACTGTCCAGGTGATGAACCTGGATATTAATAGGTTCACATGATGTCGCATCAACACTCTCATCCGTAGGAACATTTACCTTCCTTGAATGGTACTCCATGTCAAGTTTCTCACTTAATACATATGTGTTTTTTATTTCATCAGATGCCCTTACTGGAGTAGCCTGAATGCTGTTAATAAGTGACCACACAGAATTAGCTTTAACCAGATAATTACCTTCCTTATCCTTAACCCAGAAATTTCTATATCCTAAAAAGCCCTTAAATTCATATGGTGCCGTTCCTATAGTAACTGTTTCACACAACTTAGGCAGTCTGTTTATCTGAAGATCCCAGCAATTGATAACCCAAACCAGATTATCCTTTCTAAGATACTCAAATCCTACTCCAAGATCTTCCGATTGAAATGTAGAACAGTCCTGCAACAAATCAATCAAACCCGTAATTGTAAGTGTGGCATCAACATCGCACTGACTGAAACCTATTCTCACATCATATTCGTACATAGCATTACTCCAAATTCTGCAATACTTCTATCATCTGCGCAAATGAGCCTCTGTCTCCTGTCCATGGCTTTTCAGCGTATGGAATCATAGTATCTTCTACTAAAAATGCGTCCAGTCCTGCAGCTGATGCACAGAGCATGTCTTCTCTCTCATCATTGCCAATCATCAGACACTCTTCTGGCTTTAGGCCCATCTTATTCAAAATAGCCACAAAATACTTTGGATTAGGTTTGCAGAAACACTGATCTTCATAAGCTGTAACATAATCAAAATCCGATTCCTTAAGACCAACCCACTCCATTCTTGTTCTGTGCCCAACCATTGGGAATATCGCATTAGTGGCAAGTATTACATAGTCTGCTTTCTCACGGGCAATTTCTACCGCCCTCTTAGCAAGCGGATTCTCCATGCAAAATCTCTTAGCTGCTTTGAATTCTTCACTATAGAAAGACAGACACACCTTATCAATTGCCTCAACCTGTTCCTTGTCAAATCCAAACTTCTGGCCAAAATACTCCCAAAATACTTCTCTATTTGTTCTTGTACCATCGTTCTTCATCATTGCATAAGTCCCCTGCCAAACTGCGTCCGCAAAATCTGCAGGTGCAATTTCAGGCATATTAACCTTCTTATACAAGTCCCTAAAATATCCTTCAGTAAACTTCTTCATGTCCATAGGAAGAAGTGTTCCATCCATATCAAACAAAATTGCTTTATAGTGATTCTTCATAAATACTATCCCTTCTGCTATTTCCTTCAGTGTATACCATTATACTCAAATCCTTAAAAAAAAGGAACTGATTTCTCAGCTCCTTTGCTCATGCCTTGGTAATTGCCTAGACGTTATTTTGAATAAAATGAGGATCCCTCTGATTCTTCAATCTGTACAATAACATATTTCGCCAATTCTTCAGGCGTAACATCTGTTTCATCGAGTTTTTCCTGCTTTACTATCTTGTCATTCTCTTGAGCTTTCTCTTCGTATCGCATACCCTGTATTTCTCCATTATTGCAGATTGACTCTGCGATTTTTACAGCTTATAATCTAACATGTCCGCTAGCGGACACTTCAATCAAAGGAGTAAAAATGAGTAAAAATAGTCAATATTTAACCATAAATCAATTAGCAAAAATATGTTCAACCAGCCGAGCTGCACTTCTTAGAATGGAGGAAGATCAGATACTCGCTCCCGTATATGTTAATCCCGAAAACGGCTACAGATACTATGACGAAACCAGTGTTCTTCGTGTATCAAGAAATCTTTCACTTCAGGAATTCGGTATAACTCACAAAGAACTAAAGAATTATTACACAGACACGCACAATTATCACGATTTGTTAAACAAACTTGAGCATAAGATGGCAATCATGGAATACCACATTTCAAACCTTAGAATGCAGCTTGCTCAGGAAAAGCAATTACAAGTGTCGTATAGCTCATTTCCTGAATTATATTGCTATACCCATACCATGATTAACGTCACAGACCTGTCGTCCGTAAGACCTAATATCTGGAACATATTTAATGATGCTATTTCCGAAGGCTATTCCATCAACAGACAGATGCACCCTTTTGTTATTGTAGATTACCAGTCCATAGAATCAAATAATTACCAAAACGTAGGATACGATTATATAATTTGTATTCCAGTTCTTCCTTCAGAAGACTGTTCAAAGCTCGAACATTTCGACATGACAGATATTATATCAACTGTGATATACGGTGGTTCATCAAATATCCAGGATGCATTTATCAAATTGTCCGCCGAAAAAGAAAAGCAGAACCTGCTCTCTACAGGTCCTGCTCGTGTAATAGCCGTTGTAAACTCATACCCAGGTGAAGAAATACCTCTAGAACACTGGGTTACCAAGATATGCATCCCGGTTTCGAATAAGAATTAGTCCACTGGTTATTTCGTGCTATAAAAATCCACCATATAACTATGCGCCAGTTTCATCTTATTCAAATCCTGAAACCTGTGGTCAGCATCCTCTACCTCGATAAACTCTATAATGTTGTCTTCTGCAAACTTTTTGCTTTCTTCGTATGGAATCATCTCATCTTTTGTTCCATGAACAATAAGTATGTCGTCTGCAAATCCAAAGTACTCCCATTCTCTGATATCGTTGCAGGCAAGCCCTTCCAAGAATGTCTTATCAATGAGCACTTTTCTGTCGAAGCCTGTAAGTACATCTTTTCCTTTATCCAGTAACACCTTGTTCTCTTCTGTCATCACCCTTCTATGCATAACATCGCACATAGAAACTGCAGGACAGCGAAGCGCCACTTTTCTAAACGGATTCTCACCATGATCATGAAGATATTTCAAGGTAAGATATCCACCAAAGCTGGTTCCATATGCACATATATCGTGAACATTTAGCTGGTTTTGAATATAATCAAGAACCATACTAAGGTACAAATCACAATCCTCAAGTGTAATCTTTTTCTTCACATCTGTTCCATGTCCTGGCCAGTCAAATACGAACACTGCACTCTTCTTTTTCTTAGAGAGCAGGGCATCTGCAAAATGTTCTGCCGCCTTGTTATCCTTATGACCTCCATATCCATGAAGAAAAACTACAATGCTTTCAATTTCTCTAATTGCTTCGCAAAAAATCTTGCATTTAATACTGTGTCCAGACTGATTTATATCTATATATTTAACATTTATTTTTGCCATATATATTCTCCAAATACCACCTGCATGCCAGAATTATCTATTCAGACTTCAGCTTATCAAAAAGAATAAGTCCAACTACAAGTATCACCGGAAATATCAGACCTACTGTCATTCCTCTTCTTATATTATCTCCAGCCATCTGTGTAACACGTCCCACAATACCAGGCCCTATACTTCCCCCAAGATCCCCCGCCATTGCAAGGAGTGCAAACATAGCAGTTCCACCTGTAGGAAATTTCTTTGATGAAATACTTAATGTTCCTGGCCACATGATTCCAACAGAAAAACCGCACATTATACATCCAATCAGGCCAATAATCGGATTAGCGAAAAGTGATGCAAGGGCATAGCACACTACGCATAAGAGTCCTGAGCCAATCATGAACTTTGACAGCTCTACCTTCTCTCCATATTTACCATATAACATTCGGCATATGCCCATTGATACTGCAAACAGGCAAGGTCCCAAAAGGTCACCCATTGTTTTGCTTAGACCAAGTGCTGCCTCAGCATAAGCAGATGCCCACTGTGACATAGAAAGTTCAGATGCACCAGAGCATACCATCAGAATAATCGCAACCCAGAAAAGCGGAGTCTTAAAGAGTGCCGGAATACTCATTCCTTCACCTTCATCAACAAGATATTCAATAGGACAGGTTGCAAAATTATAAATATTATACGTAGGAACAAGGGCTAAAATAATAGCCAGCCATTTCCAACTATCAATTCCAAATACTGCAAAGAAAATTGTAGAAACAAGAATTGTTCCAACAGACCCCCAGCAATAGAAGGAATGAAGAAGACTCATGGTTGCTTCTTTATTTTCAAATGGACAGGCCTCCACAATAGGACTACACAATACCTCGATAAGTCCACTTCCTATCGCATATATAATTACACAGATAATAATCCCTGCAAACGGGCTAGATAAGACATCCGGAAGAAATGCTAATCCGGCTATACCAATTGCAGAACACACTTCTGAAGTCACAATACATGTTCTGTAACCTATTCTGTCAACAAACTTCGCACAAAACAGATCAACCACAAGCTGAGTAAAAAAGAAACAAGTTGATATTAACGCTATATTTCCGAGCGAAATATTATAGTCCGAATGAAACTTTAAAAATAACAATGGCACAAAATTTGCGGCAATTGCCTGCGTAATAAATCCAAGGTAACAAGCTATTTTAGTTTTCTGATAATTCTTCATGCAATCCTTCCTATGCTGTCATCAAACGCTGATTTATATACAAATAAAGGAACTTACTTGAGTTCCTTAGTAGCGCTACAAGGATTCGAACCTTGAAAATGACAGAGTCAGAGACTCTATACATTTGCTCTATTATGCCCTATTTACGCATCTTTTAGGCTCATCCTCCAAAGATAATTACCAGTCGAGTTACCACAACATAATCCGACTGTTTCTCCTATGAAAACATATTATTATAATATTCGCAAATCTTTCTAAATCTAGGTAACGCTAATTCAATATATCCATGTTGATTAGCTGATATTAATCCTTTATTAATTAAACGCTCTCTGTATTTAGAAAAAGTCGCTGAACTCATCCCTGTTGCTTCAC
>JAZQOC010000082.1:0-10431 GCA_045627645.1 Lachnospiraceae bacterium | reverse complement strand
GTAGCAGTTTTATCAGATTCATACAACGTTGGTATTCTTATATTCCTGGTTGTTTTAGGAGCCATGGTTGCGTTGATGAACAATGCAGGAGGTTCAGCAGCGTTTGGTGAATTTGCAAAGAAGAAGATTAAGACAAGAGTTGGTGCTCAGCTTGCAACAATAGCTCTTGGCGTACTTATATTTATCGATGACTACTTCAACTGTCTTACAGTAGGTAGTGTTATGAGACCAGTTACAGATGAGCATAAGATTTCCAGAGCAAAGCTTGCATATCTGATTGATGCAACAGCTGCTCCAATCTGTATTATTGCACCTGTTTCTTCATGGGCAGCAGCAGTTGCAGGTTTTGTAGAAGGCGAAGACGGATTTACAGTATTCTTAAGAGCTATTCCATATAACTACTATGCAATACTTACAATTGTAATGATGCTTATGGTGGCTATTTTGAATATTGATTTTGGACCAATGAAAAAGCATGAAGCAAATGCTTTGAAGGGTGATTTATTTACATCAGGAACAGCTGCTAAAGCAACAGAGAAGATTCCTACTAATGAGAAGGGTAAAGTTATTGACCTCATTTTCCCAGTAGTAGTACTTATCGCTTGCTGTATAGTAGGTATGATTTATTCAGGCGGATTCTTTACTGCTGAGGGAGGAAACTTTATTGAAGCATTCTCTAACTCAGATGCCTCTATTGGACTTGCCATGGGTAGCATGGTTGCTCTGATTATTACAGTTGCATTCTATTTGTATAGAAAAGTATTGAATTTTAAACAGTGTATGGACTGTGTGCCAGAAGGCTTTAAGGCCATGGTTCCAGCAATTTTAATTCTTACATTTGCATGGTCACTTAAAGCTATGACAGATTCTCTTGGTGCAAAGGAATATGTTGCCGGATTAATCGCAGGCTCTGCAGAAGGACTTGTATATTTCCTTCCAGCTATTATCTTCCTTATTGGATGCTTCCTTGCATTTGCTACAGGAACAAGCTGGGGAACATTTGGTATTCTTATTCCAATAGTTGTTAACGCATTCTCAGCTACAAACCCACAGCTTATGATTATTTCAATCTCAGCCTGTATGGCTGGTGCTGTTTGTGGAGACCACTGTTCACCAATTTCAGATACCACAATTATGGCCAGCGCGGGAGCTCAGTCAGACCATATTAATCATGTTAATACACAGCTTCCATATGCACTTACATGTGCCGGAGTTTCATTTGTTACATATATTATTGCAGGATTCACACAGAAGGCATGGATTGCACTTCCAGTAGGAATTGTCCTTATGGTTGGAGTAATGTATATAATCAAATATGCAATGAGCAATTCAACTGAGAACGAAGCCGCTTAATAAGCAGATTTTTGAAGCATGGCTTTAGGGCCATGCTTCTTTATGTTATAGAAAAGGAAAATAAGCGATGTCATCATTAGGTTTAGAACCAAAAAGAGTATTTCATTATTTTGAGGAGATATCAAAAATCCCACATGGATCAGGCAACACAAAAGCAATAAGTGATTATTGTAAAGCCTGGGCAATAGATATGGGGTTTGAATATCATCAGGATGAAGCAAACAACATTATTATTATCAAGGAAGCCTCAGCAGACAGGGAAAATGATCCAGCCATTATTATTCAGGGACACCTTGATATGGTGTGTGAAAAAGCAGAAGGCGTAACAAAAGATATGGAAACAGAAGGTTTGGACCTTTATGTGGAAGGAGATCTTGTAAAAGCAAAAGGAACAACGCTTGGCGGAGATGATGGCATAGCTGTAGCTATGGCCATGGCACTGCTGGAAGATGAAGAACTTTCTCATCCACGACTGGAAGCGGTTTTTACAGTTGATGAGGAGATAGGTATGCTCGGAGCAGCAGTAATAGATGTGTCACCGCTTAATGGAAAAACACTTCTTAATATAGATTCAGAAGTGGAAGGTGTATTTACAGTAAGTTGTGCTGGCGGAGTAGTGGCTACCTGTGCAGTTCCTTTTGAAAATGAGTTTAATCAGAAGAATTCATACAGTATCCAGATATCAGGTCTTACAGGAGGACATTCTGGAATAGAGATACATAAGGGAAGAGCATCTGCCAATAAGGTAATGGCAAATATTCTTTCAAAAGCAGAGGAACAGTTAGACTATCGACTTGTATCAGTTAACGGTGGACTTAAGGACAACGCGATTCCAGTAAACTGCGAAGCTGTCATTTGCTGTGAAGCTTTGGCAGACGAGGTAGAAAAGGCTGTAAATGATATAGTAGCGCCTATTATAGAAAAGCATAACCAGAGTGATCCTGGATTCTCTGTTAAAGTAGTGAAGTTGCCTACAGTAGAAAAATGTATGAAGCCAGAGGATACAAAGAAAGTAGTAGACGTCTTATATTCCCTTCCAGAAGGTGTTCAGAAGATGAGCCAGGATGTGGAAGGATTAGTACAGACATCTCTCAATATGGGAATACTTGTAACTGAAGGTGATAAAGTTAAGCTGTCATATTGCGTGAGAAGTAGTGTAGACGCAGAGAAGAAGGCTCTACTTGATATTATGAAGAATAAGATGAACGAAGTATCAGGTCAGTTGACTTTGACAGGAGATTATCCTGGATGGGAATACAAAAAGAATTCACCACTTCGTAATCTTATGGTTAAACTTTATAAAGAGCAGTATGGTAAGGAACCAGTTATTGAGGCAATCCACGCAGGGGTTGAGTGTGGAATGTTTGCTGGTAAGATACCAGGGCTTGATTGCGTGTCTTATGGTCCAGATCTTTCGGAGATTCACACATTCAGAGAAAGCATGAGTATCAGCTCAGTTCAAAGAGTATATGCTATGACAAAGGAAATTATTGAAACAGGGGTATAAATTATGAATCCAGCAGGAATGATGCAGTTTATGTCTGCAATGAATACATTTAAGAACAATCATCCTAAGTTTGCACAGTTTTTAGGTTTGGTTGTAAAGGGTGGAGTACCAGAAGGTAGCGTAATAGAGATTACAGTAACAAGACCAGGTGAGGAACCTATTACTGCTAATATGAAGGTTTCACAGTCAGACTTAGACCTTCTTAATTCGCTCAAAGACATGAAACCATAATTTACATTAGAAAGAACACGCTTAAAATGGAAAAGAAATATTTATACGAAACACATCTGCATACGAATCAGGGTAGTGCCTGTGGAAGTAATACAGGACGAGAAATGGCAATAGCCCATAAGGAGGCAGGATATGCCGGAATAATTGTAACTGACCATTTTTTTTACGGTAACACAAAGCCAGAAAGAAGACTTCCATGGCAGGACTGGGTACATGAGTTTTGCTCGGGCTACAGAGATGCCAAGGCAATCAGTAAGGAAATTGATTTAGACGTGTTTTTCGGTTATGAAAGTGGCTACAACGGAACAGAATTCTTAATATATGGAATGGATGAAGAGTGGCTTATGTCGCATCCCGAGATTAAAGATGCCACAGTAGAAGAGCAGTTTAAGCTTATTCATGAGGGTGGCGGAGTAGTATTTCAAGCGCATCCATATCGTGAGGAACCATATATTCCAGAGGTACGCCTGTTTCCAGAGTTAGTTGATGGAATAGAAGTATTTAATGGTTCTAATAAATGGACAGATGGCAAGGATTTGTTTAATGAGAGGGCACTGGTATATGCAAAGGAATATGACTTCCCTGTAACATGTGGATCAGATATTCATTCAATCAATGTAATAGGCAGTGGCGTCGCATTTGACAGAAGGCTGGAAGATATACAGGATTTCATAAAGCATGTTATGAACAGAGAATGTGAGCTTGTAAAGGTAAGCAAATTCGCTTAAAGGTAAGAAATTGGGGCTTAGTATTGTTAAGGAAAATGACAATTACATAGTAATTCATAAGCCGTCAGGTATAGCTACTCAGACTGCTCGAATGGGTGAGAAGGACCTGGTAAGCGAGGTGAAAAACCATCTTGCAAAAAATGGAACTAAGAATCCCTATTTGGCAGTTATTAACAGACTGGATCAACCGGTTGAGGGGCTTGTACTGTTTGCTAAAAATGACAAAACGGCAGCAGCATTAAGCAAGCAGCTGACAGAAAGTCAGATTAATAAGTATTATTACGCAACAGTGTGGGGACATATGCCTGAAAAAGAAGGTGAGCTGGAGGACTATCTGCTAAAGGATGGAAAGACCAACACATCTAGGGTAGTAAGTAAGGGCACTAGCAATGCAAAATGCGCTAAGTTAAAGTATCAGGTAATAGGTCAGAATGATAAAACGGATATGCTTAAGATACACTTACTTACAGGAAGACATCATCAGATAAGGGTTCAGCTATCAAACGCAGGTCATCCAATCTTAGGGGATACCAAATACGGCAGCGAAGAATCCACCGCATACTCTAAAGATATAGGGATGAGGGCAGTGTGGTTAAAGGCTTACAATCTCTCATTTACTGATCCTGCTACAAAGCAGATGGTTAATATAGAACTTGATTTGAAATAGTGCTATAATGTATACGTTTATGTGAAATTTGGCGGAAAACCGCTTCAAAATAAAGGAGGCCAACATGGCAGATAAGAAATTAGTAGAAGCTATTACATCCATGAGTGAAGACTTTGCGCAGTGGTATACTGACGTAGTTAAGAAAGCAGAACTCATCGACTATTCTAATGTAAAGGGATGTATGGTTATTAAGCCCGCAGGTTATGCTTTGTGGGAAAATATTCAGCATGAACTTGATAAGAGATTTAAAGCAACAGGTGTTGAAAATGTATATATGCCAATGTTTATTCCTGAGAGCCTTCTTCAGAGAGAAAAAGATCATGTAGAAGGTTTTGCACCAGAAGTTGCATGGGTAACACATGGCGGACTTAATCCACTTCAGGAGAGAATGTGTGTAAGACCTACATCTGAGACACTTTTCTGTGATTTTTATAAGGGAGAGATTCAGTCACACAGAGATTTACCAAAGGTATATAACCAGTGGTGTTCAGTAGTTAGATGGGAGAAGGAGACAAGACCATTCCTTCGTTCAAGAGAGTTTTTGTGGCAGGAAGGTCACACAGCTCATGCTACAGCTGAGGAAGCAAAAGAGCGTACAGAGCAGATGCTCAATGTTTATGCAGATTTCTGTGCAGAGGTTCTTGCTATTCCTGTAGTAAAGGGTCGTAAGACAGAGAAAGAAAAATTTGCCGGAGCGGAAGCAACATATACAATCGAAGCACTTATGCATGATGGAAAAGCACTTCAGTCAGGTACAAGCCATAACTTTGGTTCAGGTTTTGCAGAAGCTTTTGGAATTCAGTATACAAACAAGGAAAACAAGCTTGAGTACGTTCACCAGACATCATGGGGTATGTCAACACGTATTATTGGTGCAATTATCATGGTACATGGTGATGATTCAGGACTTGTACTTCCTCCAGCAATCGCACCAACTCAGGTTATGATTGTTCCAATCATGCAGAAGAAGGAAGGCGTACTTGAGAAGGCAGCAGAGCTTAAGTCAGAGCTTATTAATGCAGGCTTCAGAGTAAAGGTTGATGATTCTGATAAGTCACCAGGCTTCAAATTCAGTGAGCAGGAGATGCGTGGTATTCCACTTCGTGTTGAGATTGGACCTAAGGACATTGAAGCTGGAAAATGTATAATCTGCAGAAGAGATACACGTGAGAAGATTGAAGTAGCACTTAGCGATCTTAATGATACTATTGCAAAGCTTCTTCCACAGATTCAGCAGGATATGTATGACAGAGCAAAGAAGCATCTTGCAGAGCACACATATGAAGCAAAGACAAAAGAGGAATTCGAGCAGGTATTTGCTGAGAAGTCAGGTTTTGTAAAAGCTATGTGGTGTGGCGAAAGAGAATGTGAAGAGAAAATCAAGGAAGATATGTCTGTAACAAGCCGTTGTATGCCATTTGAACAGGAATGTCTGTCAGAGAATTGTGTATACTGCGGAAAACCAGCAAAGAAAATGGTTTACTGGGGAAGAGCATACTAAGATAGATTTAGGAATTATCGAAAGAAGGTATAGACAATGAATGTATTGGTAATTAACTGTGGTAGTTCATCACTGAAATATCAGCTTATTTCATCTGACACAGAAGAAGTATTAGCAAAAGGTTTGTGTGAAAGAATCGGTATTGACGGAAGTGCCATCACTCATCAGCCAGAAGGTGGCGATAAGGTGAAGACAGAGGTTCCAATGCCTGATCACACAGCAGCAGTTAAATATGTAATTGATAAATTAACAGACCCAGAGGTTGGTGTAGTAAAATCTCTCGATGAGATAGATGCAGTTGGACATCGTATTGTACATGGAGGGGAGAAATTCAATTCATCAGTAGTAATCAACGATGAAGTAATCAAAGCAATCAAGGCTTGTAATGATCTTGCACCACTTCACAATCCAGCTAACCTTATTGGTATCAATTCATGTAAGGTTCTTATGCCAAATGTACCAATGGTAGCAGTATTTGATACAGCATTCCATCAGACTATGCCAAAGAAGGCATATCTCTATGGAATTCCATACAAGTACTATGAAGATTACAAAGTAAGAAGATACGGATTCCATGGAACAAGTCATGATTATGTATCTAACAGAGCAGCAGAAATCATGGGCAAGAGCAGAGATGATCTTAAGATTATTGTATGCCACCTCGGAAATGGAGCTTCTGTAACAGCAGTAGATCATGGCAAGTCAGTAGATACATCTATGGGTCTTACACCACTTGAAGGTCTTATCATGGGTACAAGATCTGGTGATATGGATCCAGCGATTATCAGTTTCCTTGCAGATAAGCTTGGTAAAACAGCAGATGAGATTATAAATATCTGTAATAAAGAATCAGGTGTACTTGGACTTTCAGATGGACTTTCAAGTGACTTCAGAGATCTTGCCAATGCAGCAGATGAAGGCAATGAGCAGGCAAAGGTAGCGCTTGAAACATATGCATACAGAGTAGCAAAATACATCGGATCATATGTGATGGCTATGAAGGGTGTTGATATCATCGCATTTACAGCAGGAATCGGCGAGAACAATGCTTATGTAAGAGCATTAGTTGGTGAGTATCTTGAGTGGCTTGGAACAAGTGTTGATCCAGAGAAGAATAAGATTCGTGGTGAGGAAGTAATTCTTTCTAAGACAACAGACAAGGTTACAACCATGATAGTACCAACTGATGAAGAGCTTGCAATTGCAAGAGATACAGTTCGTCTTGTTCAGAAATAAAAAGAGTATTAGTTGATTTCGAGAGAGTTCCTCATGGGAACTCTCTTTTAGAAAATGGAACATGATAAAAATAGATTTACCAGATAATGTAAAGTTCATAATAGATACCCTTAATCAGGCTGGGTTTGAAGGTTATGCGGTTGGAGGATGTGTCAGGGATAGTCTGCTTAACAGGGAGCCAGACGACTGGGATATTACCACCAACGCCAAGCCATATCAGATGAAGAGCCTGTTTAAGAGAACTGTTGATACGGGAATACAGCATGGTACAGTAACAGTTCTTCTGGGTAATGATATGTATGAGGTTACGACATATCGAATAGATGGTGAGTATGAAGATAATCGTCATCCAAAGCAGGTGGAATTTACAACCAATCTGATAGAAGATTTAAAGAGAAGAGACTTTACCATTAATGCCATGGCATACAGTGATTCAACAGGTATTGTTGATGAGTTTGGCGGAATGGAAGACTTGAAAGCAGGAATAATAAAATGTGTCGGCAATCCTGAAGAAAGATTCAATGAGGATGCTCTTAGAATTATGAGAGCGGTACGTTTTTCTGCCCAGTTAGGTTATGTCATAGAAGAGAAGACCTCTGAAGCAATATGTAAGCTGGCACATAATCTTAAAAACATCAGCGCAGAAAGAATACATGTTGAGCTGACAAAGTTATTAATGTCTCCAAATCCTGGATATATCAGAGTTGCATATGAAACAGGAATAATGCAGGTGATATTGCCGGAAAATGCATGCCTTATGGATATTCCACAGCATAATCCACATCACTGCTATACGGTGGGTGACCATATTATTCATTCCGTTGAAGCAGTTGAAGCTGACAAGGTATTAAGATATGCAATGCTATTTCATGATATTGGAAAGGGAAGTACCCGCTATACTACAGAAGATGGTATAGATCATTTTCGTGGACATGCCCTTGTCTCAGCACAGATGGCAGCCGCTATTTGTAAAAGACTTAAGTTTGACAATGACACGTCGGGAAAAGTGTTAAAGCTTGTTGAGTTTCATGATTTGTATGTTGAAACTAATGAGAAAGCTGTGCGTAGAGCTATGAATAAGCTGGGAGTGGACATTTTCCCTCTTTTACTTAAGGTCAAAAAAGCAGACTTTGAAGCACAAAGTATGTATAAAAGAGAAGAAAAGCAGGCAGAACTCGATGAACTCTGGAGATTGTATAGACAGATAATCGAAAGACATGATTGCGTTACAATAAAAGATCTTGCCATCAATGGAAAAGATCTTATGGAAAGAGGAATAGAACAGGGACCTGAAATAGGTGCTATATTAAACAGGGTACTGGATAAAGTACTAGATAATCCATCACTTAATACAAGGGAACAGTTACTGGAGTTGTTATGAATAAACGTAAAGGAGCAGTAAAATTAAATATTGTTAAAGTGCTTATACTGCTTCTTATGGTCATTTTGGCAGGCTGTGGTTATGAAGAGGGCAAGGAGCCAGTATCTGAAGTGGTTGTGACCGGATTTAAGAAACCAGAGGTTGGAACCTATGATTCAATAGATACAGAGGCAGTAGTATTGTCTGTGGATACAGAAAACAGAAGTATCACATTGTACAATCGTGTTTTGGAAAAGAATTACACACTAAACTACGACGGAACCAGTAAGTTATATGACAGATACGGTTCATCTTTGGTGATTGATCAGATATTTGCAGGAGATGTGGTGGATGTTACATTTACCAAATCAACAAAGTTGCTAAATAGCATGAGTAAGTCTGCTGATGTCTGGGTTTATGAGAATATAGATGATTTTGAAATTAATTCTCTAACTGGCAATCTTTCCATGAATGGCGGAGATTACAGACTTAATGACAAATTGAAAATATTCCTAACTGGTGCAGAGGCGCAGTTAATAGATATCAACAGCTGTGATAAAATAGCTGTAGCAGGAAAGGAGCACAATGTGTACAGCATTGTTGTTCAGCAGGGTCATGGCTACTTAAGACTTAAAGGACAGGACTATTTTGAAGGCGGATGGATTGAAGTAGGTAACAAGATAATCAGGACTGTTACAAAGGACATGCTGCTTGCAGTGCCTGTAGGAAACTATGAGGTAAAGTTGTCCAATGGAGAATTTTACGGTAGCAGGAAGGTAAGCATTACATCCAATAAGGAAACAGAGTTAGATGTAAGCGACATGGTCGTAATAGAAGAAAAGAACGAAGGAACCCTTGTACTGGTGATAGAACCAGCTAATGCTACAGTTCATATAGATGGTAAAGCAGTTGATTTGACCAAACCATTAAATCTCGAATATGGTATACATCAGATTATTGCCCAGGCAGATGGTTATAAGACCCTGACACAGTATATAAAAGTTGCCCAGGCCAGCGCGACTCTTGATATTACTATGGAGAAGAGTAAGAGCAAATCTGATATAGATAGTAAATTGAAGCCGTCGCCAACTGTAGAGGCGACTGTTATTACTCAGGTTGTTAGCGCATTTGACACATCTGATTACAGAGTATATATCGAATCTCCAGAAGAGGTTGATGTATATCTGGATGGGGCATATGTAGGCAAGGTACCTGTAAGCTTCCCTAAGGTTGAAGGTGAACATGTCGTCACACTTAGAAAAGAGGGCTATACAACAAGAAGTTATACTATAAGATTAGATGGTTCATATCAGAATGAAACTTTCTCCTTCTCATCGTTAGTGGTAGATTCAACTCAGAATAAAGAGGCGGATAAGTCTTCTGAAGAACAGCAAGAGAAAGAGAATGCAGGCGAACCTTCCAATGCCCAAGATAATGCGTCGGACAATGTAGGAAATGGTGGAGAAAATGAGCCAGCAGATGAGGTTACACCAGCAGCAGATGAGCCAAAACCAACGTCCTTAAATGAGGAAAATAACGACAGTCAGGAAAATGATAATTCGGGTGAAAATGCAGGCGATGAGTCTGGTTCTGAAAGCGGGGAAAACGCCTAAAACCCTTGGAAAATAGGCGAAATTCGTTGACAAAACCTATGAAAAAAGATATTCTGTAATAGACGTTTACGTTGTAAATAATCTCAGATTTCATTTAGGAGGAGAGTTAATAATGAACAAGACAGAATTAGTTGCAGCTATGGCTGAAAAGGCTGGAATTTCTAAGAAGGATGCTGAAGCAGCATTAAAGGCTTTCACAGATACAGTATCTGATGAATTAAAGAAGGGTGAGAAG
>JAZQOC010000081.1:0-16194 GCA_045627645.1 Lachnospiraceae bacterium | reverse complement strand
ATGTTAATGTCTCTTTCCACCAACAGACGCACTACCATCGTGTTAGCGAGTGTCTACAGAATAATCAAAATCAACAATTGCTGCTGCAAGGATGCCACCACTCACCTGTTCCAACTCCTCAGGAGTTAATTCCTGAAGCTTCTCATTTACAGATTCAACTTCTTCTTTCAGTTTGTTAAGTTCCTCTTTGGATTTCATAATATACCTCCATGAATCCTATAGAATTACCTAACAGAAGTCTCAATAACGTCCTCAGCTGCGGCTGCTCTAACGCTTCCACCTACAACGGATTCAAGCTCTTCTATTGACAGTTCAGTTTTCTCTTCACAAAGTTCTTCGGTCTTTGTACATTTCTTTTCTTCTGGCATGACTTTGTCCTCCGCAAATCAGTTTGCTGCTATGGTCCCATAAGGTGCACAAGCAGATGCGTCTTTTAACACCTGTATTGATTCGATATCAGATGGATTCAGATATTCAAGACCACTTGCCACAGGGGCACCGTCTACTACGTATAGCGGATTCGACCCTCCTCCATTCACCTTATCCAGCTCTTCAATAGAAAGTTTCTGCTTGCCTTCACAGCACTCTTCCTTATTAATTTCTTTCTTTGATTTTTTCTCTTCAGACATTTTTATTTCTTCCACATATTTTTTGATGATGGGTTTTCTAAAGCAGGGCGCTCACTCAATTATCGTCGCCGATGTAGATCGGCGGGGCGCCGGGAAAAAGGATGACGGGTATACGTTGGCGAGCGCCGGAGACCTGCGCAAGCTCTTCCTCGGTAAGCTTGCGTGCTTCCTCTTTAACTTCTTCGGTTACTGCGGTTTTCTTTTCTTCAGACATTTTTATTTCCTCCTAAAAAATCAATGGATATTACTATGTTTCGCTTGCAATGTGTGCAGGTCTTTAATAATTATACGAAATCCTAAGGGAAATGGCTATAAACTTGTTGACCAAAGTCATTTGTCAAAGTTATTTCCACAAAGCAGTTGCATTTATTTACCCGTTTTCAGTTCCAACTGTCCGTCATCTACCCTTTTTGCTTCCGATTGTAAAAAATCTACCTGTTTTCAGTTCCCATTTTGGGAAGTGAAATCAGGTAGATCTGATGAAATCTTATTAAAATACGCTGTTTTTGAGAGATTTATTTACCGGTTTTTAGTTCCTTTGACAACATACGCCTCGGTGTAACAACGTAATGCTTTACCGGAAAATGTTTACTATTACCAGTTACCAGATAGGCGTCTTCTTCCTCGCGTTCCTTCATTATCACTTCGTAGAATACGGCATCCTTGGGATCAATGAATTCGATATCGGTTTTATCCGGTTTTATAACAACAGCATTATTGTTAAAGAATTCTATGATGGGATTAACTGTATTTTTAGGAAATGAAAACTTCTCGCGAGAAAGGACTGTCAGGTACTCATCGATAATCTCTTCACTAACTACTGGAATTATTAAACCATCAAATACCGCATCCATCAGCTTTCCGGGAATAGAGTCCCACTTGAGCATTGCCGATACAATGACATTTGTATCTATAACTGCATAGTATTTACTCATTGTCCGCTCCTGGCTGCAGATATTTCAGCATTGATCTCTTCCAGTGTCATTTTTGAAATCCCTCTGTTTTCCGCTGCCTTGCTCGCCGCTCTCATTGCCCGCTTTGCTTTTGAAGCATTGATATCGTCTATATTCATACTGAATGGTATGCCTCTTTCACTTACAAGCCTGGCCATGCATAACCTCAAGTAATCCTGCAGGTCAATTCCCATTGTCTTGCAGATATCAGAAGCACTCTTCTTCTGAGCATCATCGGTACGAAATTGAACTAATGTACTTGCCATATCATTTTCCTCCTATACCAATTCTTAACGCCGCCGGTTGCGGGCCTATGGGCGGTCGATGAGCGCGTACTGGTATTCGCTCTTTGTTTTTAAAGCGTTATAGACATCCCGCAGGCTTACCCGCTGCCGGTATTCTCTTCTCTTTTTGTTTGCGACTTTGTCCCTGCATTCCGTAATATCCTGCACTTTCTTCACTTTGCTTTGGGCAGGCTCCAGCGAAATTTTGCCGCCAGCAGCCGCAGCGTAATGATCACCAGGATCCCTGCGATCATGGCGATCCTTTCCCCAAACGGCCACAACACTACCATCACGGCAGATCCGGCGAGCGATGCACAGGCATAAAAATGCTTGATAAATATATAGGGTCTGTTTCCGGCAAACAGATCTCTCAGCACACCTCCGCCAACACCGGTCACAACGCCCACAAATAATGCGAGAAACGCATTGGAATAAGGGATCCCTGCCCGGGTCCCCACTGCCGTGAATACGGCAAGGCCCAGTGTATCCATTACCAGAAGGACAGGATTGTCGCTTTTGATGCGTTGTCCCACCATAGGGATGAAAACAATGAGGGACACAGCGATAGCGATCAGTGCATAGACGGGTTTCTGAAAAGCAACCGGCGGCACGGTCCCAAGAAGGATATCCCGGACCACTCCGCCGCCAACGGCCGTTGTCATCCCCAGGATCGACACACCGAAAATGTCCATTTTCTTTTCCACGGCTACCGCAGCGCCGGAGATTGCAAAAGCAATAGTTCCAATAATCTCTAATACAAATTCCATATGGATTTCCTCTTAACCAATGGTAATTATACTTCTTTTTGATTACATTTGCAATCATATGTAATCTCAAACTTTATTTCGTAAAACAACCATTTTACGAAATAATAATTTCTACGTCTAACAATATTATTATTCCAAAACCATTAATCCGAAATAATCATGTTTTTGGAAATCAGGGTAATCATTATCTACATAATTCCATGAATAATAATGCGGTATTTTTGTCTTATCCCCACATTTAAAACAATTAGCTCTTAACCTTACTCCGTGGACCAGATTATATCCCGGAAAGAATAACTGAATAATCTCTACTGGAATCTTATAATAAGCTTCCCATCCGTCTTCAGTTATATTTGTTTTAACATTAAGCCTACTGTCATCTAATCCGCCAGTTTTTATCCTCACTGCATTAATTCTATCAATTTGGAATCCGATATAGAACTCACCATTTGGATTAACTTCAAAGTTAAAATATCTGGCATCATATTCTATTGGCTGAAAAAAGAATTCCAAACAACTATCTTCAGAAATCATAGATAATGGGCCATGGTATTCTGCTCTTATATCTTTTTCCGTGGTAAATAAATGTAAATACAGCCCACTACTATCCCACATAATCTGTGCATGAGCCCTTATCCCGATATCCTCAACCCATTGAGCATTATCGATATCAAGAACATTTGCCTGATCCCATCCTGACGTTTCGGTTTTTTCTTTAATATAATATGTTCTCATATTTACCAAGCCGTCCAGCCACCATCAACAATAATATTTGCTCCTGTCATAAAGCTTGATGCATCAGAGCAAAGAAGTACTAACGGTCCAGCCAGTTCACTCGGATTTCCTGTTCTTCCAAGCATGGTTTTCTTATTAAGCTTTTCAATAAATTCCATGTCTGATTGAGGAGTAATCTTTGGGAATGGTCCAGGAGTAATACTATTAACTCGTATTCCATCCTTTGCCAGATATGATGCCATATATTTTGTAAGTTGAACAACTCCAGCCTTTCCGGCACCGTAGGTAATGGGTGAGTTATTTCCTGTATCTCCGTATATAGAATGATCAGGAGCAACAACGCCATACATAGAAGCAATGTTAACTATACTTCCTTTTCCATTCTTTTTCATAAACGGAATTATCTCTCTTAAACATCTGAAAGTAACACCCACTGTACCATCAAGGCCATATGACCATGTCTCATCATCGAAATCTTCCACTCTGGTCTTGGTCATTTTCTTTCCGCCAGCTCCACCACCATATGCTGCGTTGTTGATCATGACATCAATATGTCCACCATCCTCATCAACCTTAGACAACATTTCTCTAATGGATTCCGAATCCGAAAGATCACACTTGATATAATGAACTGATCTTCCTTTCAATTCTTCCAGCGGTGTATCTATCACATCTGCTATATAGAGATTTGCTCCAAAATCCAGGAGGTTTTTTGCCATTATCCTTCCAAGGTTTCCGCATCCACCTGTAAGTATTATGTTCTTTCCATCTAATGAAAAAATATTATCCATTGTTAGCCTCCGATCAATTAAAGAACTTTATTGTCTTTCTTAAAATATCTGCCTGTTTATCAGCTTCATCTGTATCCCAATAATTTGTTTTGAACTGTAAAAGCTGTGGCTGGATCATTTCAGCAACCGGGCATAATCCCTTCTTATAATCAATATTGCTGTATTGTTCCATTATTTTTTCTCTTCCCAGGAAGGACTTATTCCTAAATGCAGGCTCAAGATATGTTAACTGCCATGCAGCATAGATTCCGTCTCCGCCAAGTTCCATATACTTTTTTCTAAAGTCGTACCAGGAAATCTTTGGATTAGCCATTCTTATCGCTGCAGCCCAATATACATGCTCACATTCCTGTGGAGTATACTGTGGAATGAGCCAATCACATCCTTCTACCACATTCTCAAAAGCCTTGCCTGCATAAATACGGAACTTGTTTAATTCCTCAAGTCTCTCAAGCTGTCCTAAGGCCACTGCACCACATAAATCTGACATTCTGTAATTCCAACCCATTTCTACATGACGTTCATATGCTGGATTCTGAATATCATCCTTCGTGATCCTTGCCTTTTCCATAGTGATGCTTCCATAGCCAAGTCCTGATACTCGTCTGAGTCTCAGTGCATAATTATCGCTATTTGTTGTAACCATTCCACCTTCACCACAGGTCATGTGCTTGCTTGCCTGGAATGAAAAACTAGCCATGTCTCCGATTGTGCCCGCATTCTTACCTTTATACTTTCCAAGGAAACACTGTGCATCATCTTCAATAACAACAAGATTATGCTTCTTTGCTATTTCCATAATCGCATCCATATCGGCCATTAATCCGAAAAGAGAAACAACTATAATTGCCTTTGTCCTGTCTGTAATCTTCTCCTCAATTGAATTGGCAGAAAGCAGGAATGTTTTTTCATCTACATCTGCGAAAACTGGTGTCGCATTCGCATGCAGAACGCCAAATGATGTTGAAGACATTGTAAGCGGAGGAACGATAACTTCATCCCCTGCACCAATATTTGCTGCTTCTAGTGCCGCATGTAAAGTTGTTGTTCCATTTACGAAACCAACCGCATGCTTAGTACCCATTTTCTCAGCAAACTCTTTCTCAAGACGAACAACAAATTTATAGTTATTATGTGTTTCAAATTGTCCATCAAGTGATTCAAGAACGTATTTCTTCTCCAGATCTGATATTCTATCTATTTTCATTTTTACTCCTTGTATGTCTTAATCAAATAAAACTTTGCCTATTATTTTTTTAACTTTTTTCATATCCCCATCATTACATGCAGGGGCATGCGCATCCTGCGGATATAAAACAACAAACCGACCCTCTGTCAGTTTTATTGCTGATGTGTCTTCATCAAGTTCTGCCAGAAGGCATTCTTTATTATCATCATATTCCTGGATAATATTCTGTAACTCATCAACAGGTTTGACATATATGATCTCGCTGCCCTCAACCATATACATAACATCGATATATTTCCTGTGGGCTTCAAATTTGGCTTCTTCTTTATCATGTGTTTGGTATTCATTAAAAAGAAGGAATGCATTGTTTCCATCTATATCTACTCTGCCTGAAGGATAATTGTCCGAAGAATATTCCTTCATTGCTTCCAGTACTTTTACTATTTTGGGTATGCCTGCGGCATATCTATTCATATGCGAAATATTGTCATATATCATCTTCTTTTCCACCTTAATTGAAATTCTTAATGAACTCCCCAATAGGATTAAAATATTGTGCTATGCCGACAACATCAGCTCCGAGATTAAGCAAGTTGTATCCCTGCTCCACTCTATCCTTTGCATTTCCAACTCCTGCAACTGTGCCGGCAAACTTACCATATTTATGAGCTGCATCAGCAACCTTTTGAAATCCTGCGACAACATCCGGGTGATTCATTTCACCGGAATGTCCTATGCTATGAGAGTAGTCGCCTGGGCCAAAGAAAAGTACATCATAGCCAGGGACAGCTGCGATTTCATCTATTCTTTCCATTGCTTCCGGATCCTCGATCTGCATAACAATAAATCTTTGTTCATTTGCCTCGCGATTGTATTCTGCCTGAGGTAATTGTCCGTACAGGGCATCTGCATTTCCACCATCCACAGGTCTGCGACCGACAGGGTGAAATCTTGTCATATGCACAACGGCTTCTGCATCTTCAGGTGACATTACGTGTGGAACCATGATTCCGGATGCATCAAGCTCAAGCGGTCTGATATAGTCGCTATAAGATCCTCTAGGCACCCTGCATAAAATATCTGTATCATATGCCTTTGCAATCATTATCTGTGATTCTGTAACCCTGTAATCATTAGGTGTATGCTCCATATCTACCCATATACATGGAGCCCCACTCATTGCCATTATCTCAGTTACTCTTGGATCTGTTGTGTTCTGTTTAATAGTAAATGCTGTTTTTCCTGAACGAAGTATCTCTAATGTACGACTTCTTCTCATTTTCATAGTATTCCCTCTTCTTGCATATTATTATCTGTAATGAAAATAATTTGTTTTCATTATGTTTTGCTGTATCATCAATACCGGTTTCTGTATTCACTTGGAGTACATCCAACCTTACTTTTAAACTTGGAACTGAAATACTTGGAATCCACGAATCCAACCATTTCGGCCACCTCATAGACCATGCATTTATGATCGCGTAGCAGTTCTTTAGCCTTTTCTATTCTTACATTGGCAAGATACTCATTAAAACGTATCCCTGTCTGTATTTTAAATAAATTACAAAAGTAAGCAGGGCTTAGATTTACTTCATTTGCTGTATCTTGCATGGATATTAACGAATTCTTATAATTCTGGTCTATATAATCCTTCGCCTTTCTTATCTTTCTATTTTGCGGAATCTCATTTTCCTCTAAATCAAGATAATTAATTACAGGCTCAGAATATTCCGACGTATCTTTGGATACCGATTCTATTGCTTTTGAAATGCTTTTATGAATTGCATCAATTCTCGTAATTTTATTTCCTACTCCTATTTTTGCAACTCCATTGGTATAGTTTGAAACCGCATGCCCGAGATCCATCAACATGGCATCCAAAGTTTCCATGTTGCCTATCTGTACTCCCAAAACAAGGATCAGCTTCTCATCTTCAATATACGGATAGCAAAGAATCCCATACTCTTTGGCGATAGCAACAGAGATATTGCCTAAAGACTGAAGCATTCCCTTTGATGAAAGTTCGTGGTTACATACCACGCAGGCAGAGACAAAATCCCTTTCTTTAAAATCCAGTTTGATCTCTTCAGGTTTGAACGCCAGGACCTCATAGCTATTTGCCTTACGTTCGAGATCATATTCCATTTCGTCAATAACCTTTTTAATGGATGTTATCAGCTCCTGTTCAACAATAGGTTTGGATAATAAATAGCTGGCTCCGTAATTAAGAGATTCCCTTGCATAATTAAATTCGTTATGTCCGGTAACCATAACTACCTTTACCAGCTTTTGCCTTTTTTTCATTTCCTTCAGGACTTCGATACCGTCTTTAAAAGGCATGCTGATATCCATAAACACTATGTCAGGGTGAATCTCTTCAAACAGATTCAAGGCCTCTATTCCATCCGCTGCTTCACCGGCTATCGATATGCCCAATGACTCATCTAAATCGGTCAGCAAGTGTGAAATCAAGCGCCTGGAGGCTAATTCATCATCAATTATTATTGCTTTTCGCATCCCACTCTTCCTCCGTTATTAAAGGGAGTATAACTTTCATCTTTGTATACTCAAGCAATATGCCTTCTGCTACAAGCCCATATTCTTTTCCAAATGCATATCTTATTCTTGAATTGATGTTACTCAATCCGAAAGCATCCTTTGAAATGGTTTCCCCATCGTTAAACATAGAATTCAACTTATCCAAAATGGACTTTTCTATTCCAACTCCTGAATCACTGATACAGATCGTAAGGCTTTCATTTTCTATAATAGAATTTATTTCTATAACACCTTCCATGTTATATGCAGCCAATCCATGAACGATTGCATTTTCGACGATAGGCTGCAAAGTCATTTTCGGAATGACATTTTTCAATGCCTCGTCACTTATATTTATCAGGCATTGAATCTTACTGTCAAAGCATACCTGCTGAAGAGAAATGTATGCTTCAACCAGCTTGATTTCTTCTGAAACTGTTACTACCTGCTTCCCGCCGCCTAAGCTTGCCCTGTAAAAAGCTGATAGCTGATCTATCGCAAAAGACAGCTTTTTGTAATCCTTTTCATAGGCAAGGTTCTTCAGAGAATTCATCGTATTGTATATCAAATGAGGATTCATCTGTGCCTGAAGCAGCTTCCTCTCGCTTTCAAGCCTGCTTTCATTCATCGTCTGGGTTTCTTTAATCTGATTGTCCAGCGATTCTATCATTCGGTTAAGAGAAGCCCCTGCCTTGTCAATTTCATCCTTGCCGGTAGCTATGTATCTGGCCTGCAGATTTCCCTTGGATGCCTCTTCCATTACATCTATAAGCCTGTTTATCTTACCCATAAACAGCTTCGATGCAAAAGGAGCGGCAACAATAGAAATAATAATCGCAAGTATTATTATTCCAACTGTGACATATACTATTTCATGGGTGCTTGCAAGTATGGTTTCTGAAGGTACACAATTGACCAGGTAACAGTGAAGATTGTTTAATTTTGAATAACTGACTAAATATTTTTCCCCTAATATCGTTTGGCTATTCGCATCTTTATTTTTTATTATTTCCTCTATATTTAGAGTTTTTGTTCCATTAAACCCGCTTCTTGGATATAGTATTCTTCCGTCAAGTCCAACTAGCAGATTTGCTCCTCCAGGTAGTGGCTCATGCATGATATTAGTTACAAAACTGTCATTGAGAACCGTCACGATATATCCATACTCTTCAAGCGTATCTATGTCCCTAACTTTTTTAATATTAATAAGCGCCAATCTTGCCGGCTTTTCGTCCTCATTATCTATTTCCTTAAAAAGCCACGAATCAACCGTGTTTATATTGTTTTCACGCAAAAACGCATCAATGGACTCAATGGATGGTAACAGCTCCGATAAATCATAATTGGTAATATACGTGAAGCCATGGTTCCCATATATTCCCATCATTTCTATGCCGTACTCTTCAAAAGAATCCTCCCTGCAGTAACTCCTTAAATGATTAAACAGTGCAAGTCTGTCCTCAGCTTTTATTTCTTTTCCCAGGTTGCTCTGTACCTGGTCGTCCTTATATATCTCAAGAATCTTTAGATTCACCCTGTCTACATTCTGATTGACGAGACTTCGGGTATTGTTAAACTGTCGCTGATACTCTTCACGTCGCATATTTACAACGTTTTTCTGTGCAATGTGCATTGAAAGGAACCCGACAAGTAATGCCGGGATAATCGCGAAGCACATAAAAGCAAGAATTACTTTTTGTCTCAACGACAGTTTTTTTATCATTTAATTCTCCTGATTAACCTTTAACAGCACCTGCCGTGATTCCGGATACGAAGAAGTTCTTGCAGAGAAGGAAAATAATAAGTATCGGTACAGTAGCTACTGCTGCGCAGGCAAATTGATACCCATACATGGTCGATTTTTCGGCCATAATATTCTGAATAAACAGCGGCATAGTAAGATTTGCCTTACCGGACAGCATTACCAATTGCCACAGGAAGTCATTCCATACCTGGACGAACATGAAAATGCTCAGCGCCGCTATAGAGCTTACTGACAAAGGCAATGCTATTTTAACATACTGCATAAAATCGCTGCATCCATCTATCTCCGCTGCCTCAAAGATCTCCTTTGGCAGTGTGGACATGCTCTGCTTCATAAGAAAAACTCCGAAAGGAACTGCTGCTCCGGAAAGGATGATTCCCAGTTTCGTATTATAGAGTCCTATCTTTGTCATAAGAATGAATGTCGGAACCATCAGGATCTGCTTTGGAATCATCATTGTAGATAGAAGAAGGACAAAAAACAGTTTTCTACCTGGGAAATCCTTACGTGCAAATGCATAGCCTGCCAGTGTATCCAGGAATACGACAAGCGCAGTTGTTCCTAATGCAATCACCAAGCTGTTTATGAAGCTTCTTACTACCTTTTTCTTTGCTATGTATTCGTAGTTTTTCAGAGAAAGAGCTTTCAGCGAAAAATCCGGAGGGATACTTGCCAGTGACGGATTGCTTTTGAATGAACCATAAACCATTATTGCAACCGGTATAAGTGCAAAAATGATTGAAAATATAATTATTGCTGCATCTATCTTTCTTGTTTTCATCTTGACCTCAATATGTAATATCTGAATCTGAAGTTTTAAACTGGATAATTGCTATTAAGCCGATAATTACAAACAATACAACGCCCATTGCTGCTGCCCTTCCGAATTTTGCATACTCAAATGCTGTCTTGTACAGCAGTAACAAAATCGTTGTGGTTGAATACTGTGGTCCACCTGATGTCAGCAACATCGGAACTTCAAATACCTGCATCATAGCAATCGTAGATGTAACCAGAATATATAATGTAGTCGGAGCTACCATTGGAAGCGTTATTGAAAAAAACTGTTTCCATTCAGATGCCCCGTCGATTTCAGCTGCTTCGTAATATGTTTTTGGAACTGAGTCCATCGCTGCCGTATATAGTACAATTGGCTGTCCGACACTAAACGTCAGAACCATCAGGCATACCAATGTTGTGGCAGTGTTGCTCTGTCCGAACCAGTCTATGGCCGTGACACCTAATTTGGCACATATTGATGAACTGATTCCGCAAGCCGGTCCAAATACCCATCTCCAAATAGCTACGATCGCAACTGAAGAAGATACTGCCGGAATATATAATGCAACCTTTGAAAACCCCTGAAACTTTTTTGACTGCTTAACAATCAAATGCGATAAGAACAAAGACACGATCAATGTTAAAACTACAACTATTACCGCGATCAGTACTGTATTTCTGATGGATTGCAGGAAAATAGGATCTGACAATATATACTTATAATTATCAAATCCTACAAATTTCATATTTACAAAATCATAATCAAAAAACGAGTATACTATTCCCATGATAAATGGAATAAGCATAAAAGCCACAAAAAAACAAAACCAGGGAGCAAGGAACAAATATGACGTGGCATTCTTTTTAATTCTTTTGAGCATAGACCTTCTCCTTAAAGATTTAGAGATGCAGAAGAGGATGTCCTCTTCTGCATCGAATATTGCTTACTGATTTTCATCAATAATCTTCTGTGCGTTGTTAGCAAAGTTTGTCAAAGCATCCTTTCCTGACTGAACTCCACTATATACTGCCTGGATTTCTGGATAGAATACGGAACGAACCTCTGTCCAGCATCCTAACTGGCTTCCCCAGTTAGTAACTGATCTTGCAGCCATAGTATTCATAATGTCAATCTGCTTTGAAACTGCCGGCTTATCTGCTGCAACTGTATATCCACTCTTGCATGGTAACTGAGCTGCCTTGTTAAGGTACTGCTCTTCCCACTCTGAGCCCATGAAGAAGTCGATAAATGCCTTTGCTGCCGCAATCTTATCTTCATCTCCGTTATCAAATACGCACCATCCTGATGCACCGTAGCAGATTGATCTTGATGGGTTTCCGTCAAGTGATGGCATCAAGTAATACTGAGCATCCATCGGGCAGTCAATTTCTCCGGCCTCAGCACGGCTATATGCCTCGTTGATTGTCCAAAGGTCGCAGTACTGCATCGCGATGAGCTTTCCGCCAAGGAATAATTCAATAATCTCATCATCGATAATAGTTGTTGCGCCCGGAAGTGCTGTTCCGTCTTCAACTAATTCTGCCATGTTATCAAGAACCTTTGCTGCATTATCTGTGTTAATTGCAATCTTTGTGCAATCTTCATTCATAACAGTGTCGCCACCGCCCATGAGCCATGAAAGTGTGTTTGAATCACTTGACTGGCTTCCGGCAAAGAATCCGATTCCGTATACGCCGTCAGCTTTTCCTGCTTCTGTTCCAGCTCTGCAGAATTTAGCAAAATCATCCCAGCTCCAGCTCATATGATCCTCAGGAAGCATGTCTGCGATACCATACTTCTCAGCAAGAGCTACATTAACTGCCATAGAAGCACAACCTGATGTATATGTTGGAGCAAGATACTTCTTTCCGTCTACTACAACATCATTCTGCCATACTTCTGAAACACCTTCAGCGTTTGCCTCAATAACATCGTCCAATGGTACAAGAACGCCCTTTGTAGCATATCCGTTAATACGCATATCCGTATCTGTAAGGAGATCTGGAGCAGTTCCTGAAGCTATAGCAACATTAACCTTTTCTGGACCACCATCCCACGGAATTGTTGTCATGTTAAGCGTAATATTCGGATACTTCTCATTAAAAGCAGCCATTACATCCTCTGTAAAGAATTCGTCCTGATCATCAAAACGAGGATATGACCATAAAGTCAGGTCAGCTGTGATATCTTCAGCTGCAACTTCTTCAGCTACTTCTTCAGCGGCCTTAACTTCTTCTGTTGCTGCCGCTACCTCTTTCTTTTCTTCAGCTGGCGCATTATCAGCTGCTGCAGGTGCAGGATTTGAGCCGCATCCGGCTAAAAGTGCGATCATGCATACAGTCAGTAATACAGATACAATTTTTCTTGCCATAATACTTTTCCTTTCTACTTATTATACATTGGCAATATGCCTAATTTAAGTATAAAAAGTGCACCTTCAAGCTACAACTTGCACAATTTTGATTTGGTTCGATTTTTTTCGATTCTATTTATAATTATATCTTTAATTGATATTATTATCATTGTTTCATCCTATAAACGTATTTACACAAGGGGGTTCTTTGATGGTATTTCCGGATTATATAGAAAATCCTTTAATCTACAGATATGGATTAGAGGAAAACCGTTCGTATTATATTCCTTTTTCAGCATCGGACACATCTTCTATGCACAGAAATGAATCCTCTTTGGTTACCTCCCTCAACGGCACCTGGAAGTTTGGATATTATCCATGTGCCGATGAATGCCCTGATTTTACTTCAAAAGATTTTGATGTTAAGTCATTAAATGAAATACCTATACCAAGCACATGGCAGTCATACGGGTATGATCACGCCGATTATATTGACGAAAGATACCCTTTCCCATTCGATCCACCATATGTTCCCATAAACAATCCCTGTGGGTTATATATTAAAGACATCTGTCTTGATTTATCTAAGGATACTAAAAACTATCTTGTTCTGGAAGGCATCGATTCGTGTTGGTTCTTATATGTCAACAATGAATTCGCAGCATACAGTGAGGTATCTCACTCTATGTCAGAAGTAGATATAACCAAGTATCTTAAAAATGGTAAGAACCGTATAGCAATAGTCGTATTTAAGTGGTGTTCTGGATCGTATTTTGAAGATCAGGACAAAATACGGCATTCCGGTATCTTTAGAGATATTTATTTACTAACAAGGCCATCATCTCATATTCGGGATTTCTTTATTCACACAGAATATGACCGAATCTTCGGCACCATTGAGAAACCTGATGAAATGCCGGTTTCAATGGAATTATATTCTCCAAATGGACAATTGATTGATTCTTCTATAGTAAACCAAGACAGCTTTTCATTCGATATTGAAGACCCTGTGCTTTGGAATGCGGAAAAGCCTCTTCTATACACACTGACATTCAAAAGCAACTATGAAATAATATGTCAGAAAATAGGTATACGGAAAAGCGAAATAAAGGACGGGGTATTTCAAATTAACGATACCCCTGTGAAAATAAAAGGTGTGAACCTGCATGATTCTAATCCGTTTTGCGGATATGCTGTCAGCGAAGAAAATATGCGTCACGACCTCGAAATGATGAAAAGCAGCAATATTAATGCTATTCGGACCAGTCATTATCCCGCCAGCCCTCTTTTACTTGATATGTGTTCTGAATACGGCTTTTATATCATAGGCGAAGCGGATTTAGAAGACCATGGTGTAATAACAGCATATGGTAAAGCGGATTTTAACTATTACGATGTCCTCGTGAATGACCCTCGGTTTTCAGGCATCATCCTTGACCGTAATCAGCGCAATGTCTGCAGGGACAAAAACTGTACCGCAGTCATTATTTGGTCTCTCGGTAACGAGGCCGGTTATGGATCAGGCATGATAGCCGCCGGCCAATGGGTTAAGTCCTATGATCCATCAAGACCTATCCAATATGAATGTGCAAGGGAAGGCCTTCATGACAATTATGACCAGTCAATGATTGACATAAACAGCCATATGTATCAGTCAATCGATGCTATAGAAAAATACTGTACCGGCAGCAGCTATACTCGCCCGTTTTTCCATTGCGAATATTCGCATTCAATGGGGAATGGCCCGGGCGATCTTGAAGATTATATTCAGCTGACATACAAGTACCCAAAAAATATGGGCGGGTGTATCTGGGAATGGTGCGACCATGCTATCTTCGATGGCTATACTGAAAACGGTCAACCTCGTTTTAACTATGGTGGAGATAATGGCGAAATAATCCACGATGGGAACTTTTGCATGGATGGTTTAGTTTTCCCTGATAGAAGGCCTCACACTGGACTTTATGAAGCAAAGAATGTATTTCGGCCGTTCCGTATTTCACAAAACTCAGAGGTTTCTTACACTCTTCATAATTATCTGGATTTCACCTCATTTAATGAAATTGCTGAGCTTGTTTATATAGTTGAAAGAAATGGGTTGGAAACGTCAAGAGTATCCCTCCATGGTATTAATGCCCTTCCTCATAGCTGCTCCACTTTTTCAATACCAGCAGATATCTTATACGATACTTTAGATTCCACTGCTTTAACCATACGATTTGAATCTCATAGTATAAATACTAAATTTGGAATACAGGCTGGAGATATATATGGATTCGATCAGTTTATACTTAGAAAAAAGATATTTAAAACTACACCAACAAACAAAACTGCCCGAATCATTTCTGATGATAAAAAAAGCCTTACCGTTAGTGGAGATGACTTCTCTTACACCATAAATAAACTGAATGGCTGTTTCTCAAGCATTAAATATGGAAAGAAAGAACTATTGCATTATCCTTCGACTTTCCAGATCTGGCGTGCTCCAATAGACAACGAGCGCTTGGTTAAAGCTGCCTGGTACGACGTCGGTTACGATAGAAGCCTGGTAAGAATTTATGAATTCAAAGCCACAGAGAGTGACGCTGCAGTTAGAATAGAATGCTCTGGTTCTATCAGCTCAGTATCCATAGCCAGAATACTTGATCTAAGATTTGCTTGGACAGTTTATGGGAATGGAAGTATTTCTTTTGAATGTGATGCTAATAAGAACCCGGAGCTCCCGATGCTCCCGCGATTCGGGATTAGATTTCCTTTAATCCATGAATTTAGAAAGTTAAGTTATTTGGGTTATGGTCCTTATGAATCATACATAGATAAGCATCAGGCATCTTATTGGGGATCCTTTAATTCAACAGTGGATGAGCAATATGGCCATTATTTAAAGCCACAGGAAAGTGGTAGCCATATAGGATGCATATCTGCCGAAATGTTTTCTGAAGATACCAGAATAGCCATTACCTCTGATAAGGAATTCTATTTCCAGGCGATCCCATTTTCTGCTGAAGAATTATCAAAAACAAAGCATGACTATGAATTAACAGAAAGTGACACAACTTACTTATCAATTGACGGAGCACAAAACGGAATCGGATCCAACAGTTGTGGACCCGCATTAGACAAAAGGTATCAGTTTAATAATGATTGCAAGCTGTCCTTTTCTATTTGCATTCAGAATCAATGATGGTTTTATATCATTTCATTAATTAATGTAGCAATTAAAAATTCAAATTAAAAAGGGGGAAATTATGTTAACACCAAAGGTAGGTTTCGTCGTATACGGAACACACAGAGGCGTGGATGATCCAATGGGTCAGCCATTCATCGATCAGAAAGTTATTGATAACTGCAAGAAGGCACTTAAGAAGGAAGGTCTTGAGCTCGTTGAGACATCTCCGATCGTTGTAGA
>JAZQOC010000080.1:0-2854 GCA_045627645.1 Lachnospiraceae bacterium | reverse complement strand
TCAGCAGAAGCAAAAGCCACATATTCTATGATTAAAGAATATATTCTTGAAAAGAATGGAGTAAAGGTCAGCAATCTATATATTGCTCAAGTAAAGGATGAATTTGGCATCAAGGAAAGGGAAAACTATAACATTGCTAAGAATGGTTCTCCTGCTAAAGACCTGCATGTGACTAATGAGAAACGAGAATTGATAATTGAGGCTCTTAAGCACTTTAAGATGATTGAATAACTGAATGATTAAGAAGGTCTGTGAGAAAAGTCACAGGCCTTTTCTTTTACTCATTTTTACCCAGATTACCCAGCTTACCCAGGGTTTGAGTATATAAAGCAATAAAATAAAGATAATAAGGTTCTATATAAGTTTAAGCAGTTTGTTCACCGAACTGCTTTTTTGTTTTTGTAATAATCACAGTATGTGTATGGGTATTCTGTATTTCTCAATGCAGACGTGTACGGAAAGGTTCTAAGCTCTGAAATAGTCATTTTTATATGAGTAGGTACGAATTTTTAGAAAGGAGTACCAAAAAATGACAAGGCAAGAGTTCAATAAGGTTGATGAAAAAGTCTTGGAAGACGCTAACTTTACAAGGTTTTGTTATGTAATGGCACGTCTCATTACAAAGTATATTGATGGTGTGGAAATACCTGAAAGGGTTATTAAAGCACTTGAGGAAGAGTCTGAAGCTGTAAGCTAAATTGGCAAGTCAATATTTAAGGACAATTTATACACAACAAAAAAAGAGAAAGCATTTTATTAGTGATGATAGATGCTTTCTCTTTTTATTTTTGTCATTGACAAAACAGAGTGTGTTAAATGGTTATTTCGTACGGATGGGCGTTGTGTGTTGATATCTTGTTATAAGGCATAAATTGATAGATTTGTATTAAATGATTGTTTCGTACGATGAACAATCAAAATAAAAGTATACATTAAGGAGGAAAGTATAATGAGCATAGGATTTGGAACAGGTATGGGATTGAGATTCGGCGAGATACGTGAATATGACAAAGAGACACTAAAAAAGTATAACCGAATCATCAATATGATGAGGAACTGCAATGCCAATGTTGATGGTTACAATGAAGTTCAAGGGCTTATGAACTTCATGAAGCAGGAGAACATGAGTGGGCAGTACGGCTATTACGAGATGTGTATTGCTTATGCACAGTTAATGGCTGAAACAGTTGATAAATGCAACTGGGTTATGAACCGTGCATCTATGCATATGACGCAGGCAGAAAAAAGTAAATTCCAATCTGAAATTCAAATGTGGGACTCTGAACCTTGTGGAGCTGCTGTTCAAAATACTAAAGTAGACCAGTTGCATGAGCGGATGAGGCAGGGTGATTGGAAACCGGCTCAGATAGCTGACATTTCAACGGAATACTTGCAGCATTTAAGAGATGAAGGAATGTCATATGACAAAATTGCTGATGCTGTTGGAATGAGCAAGAGTGGCGTTGCAGCAAGACTGAAAGGCTATATACCAAAAAACACAAACAAGTAAGAGGATGGAGTGAGTCTGTGGTTGTCAGGCTCACTCTTCTTTTGCTCCCCTACCTACATGTATAGGTTATATTTATATCCTTTGAGTAAGCATAAATATATATAATATATGTAAGTACCAGAAAGAGCATCCAGCAATTTGGGCTTAATAATAGAAAACTACTTGTGAGATAAGGATAAGACAAGCAGAAACAAGAAAAATGTTTCTGGACTCATGACAAGTTATCAAGTGTGTCAGTATTGATAAGAGGAACAGGCACAGCAGGAATGTTTTGGGACTTATGAACTCTAATCCTGTGAGGATAATGAGGTAGATAGGAAGTGTGCACCCTGTGTCCTCAACTGGAGAAGTAGTCAGTAGGATTGCTGGAAAGCAGATAACAGAATAAAGGAAACACAGAAACAAGGAATCTTGCAGAGTTGGCAGCTGCAAGGTTCTTTTCTTATGTGGATATGTGCCCCTTTGGCAGCAGCTATACTGGTGGACGATTTTGCAGCAAAGGGAAATGTGCGAGTTGGCAGTAATATGATAAGGGCTAACAGTTCTTGATGAAAATGGAGACACTAATAACTGAGAGCTTGTACTGTATGCCGATTGTGCGAGTACAGTGAAAGGCTAACTACCAACATAACAGAATTCTGTAATGGTCAGTATTGTGCTGATTTTGAAACACTTATTGAAAATATATTTGCTATTGACGAGTAATGAAAAGTCTGGCACCAATGGTAATATGGCTAATTTGTAGTTTATGGGAGTTTAAGGAGGTTTGCAAATGTGCAATATTCAAAGAGAACCAGTCACAGGTGGTTTATTTTCATTACTGACAAGCACAATCACCATACTCAGAGAGAACGATGAGGGTACAGGTTCGCTGGAGGACATGATTCAGTTAGAACAGTATTCAGCTGATGAAGTATTAACAGAAATCATAGATAAGCTGCTCTCGTTATCAGCGAGTGGCAAAGTGGGCACATATGTCCCTGATCCGGGCTTTCAGAGTGATTCACTGTAGCAGTGATAACCAGATTTTTCTGGTTACATAATGTTTATAGAATAAAGAGGTATTTTCAGCATTCTAGTTGACAAGAAAGTTTGTCAGCGTTTCAATAGTCCCCAACAATTTTGAAGAAATTGTTTTATGGAAGTTTAATGATTGGAGGATTGTTGAAAATGAAAGCGACAGATAAAAAGTTTGCAATAGCTGGGAGAGCAAAGGATTTGAGTTCTTTGGTGATGATTGAGGTCGTAAAGAAGTATGGGAAGTATGCTGCTGACCTTGCAACTGTGCATATTGTAAGAGATGAAAAGAAGCTGGGTTTACTGCACATTACAATGGATGCAGTG
>JAZQOC010000079.1:0-6245 GCA_045627645.1 Lachnospiraceae bacterium | reverse complement strand
GTTGCAGGAATCTCTATAGTTTTGTATTCTGACCGTTCCTCTATTAGAGCATTAATCAGATATGTTCGTCTCTCGTCCTGATTCAAAATAATGTCCTCTTCTTATAAAATAATACACAAGCACCATAATTAATGTGACAATCCATGAAATCGGGCATGAAATTATTACATCATATACACCTTCCATTTTACTGCTGTTTATCAGAATATATCCAGCCCTAATTCCACATAAGCCTACGATAGCCATTATAGACGGAACTAACACATTGCCAATTCCCCTAAGTGCTGCTATAAGAACCTCATATATTGGAACCAGCATATAATATGGTGCAATCGCTTTCATTACAAGAAGAGCCTGCTCAATAACCTTCTCGTCTGATGTAAACATATAAAGAAGATACTTGCTTGTAAAATAAAAAATAACAGACATAATTCCAGCTATAACCATATACTGAATTATTGAAACCTTAATCGTCTCTTTTACACGATCTAATAGCTTAGCCCCATAATTTTGTCCAACAAAGGTCGATACCGCCACTCCAACTCCCGCAGAAACCATCCAAAAGATTCCATCAAGCTTGGCATAAGAAGTATTACCTGCCACCGCATATTCTCCAAAGCGGTTTACCGCGCTTTGCATTACCATTCCGGATAAACTGTTCATAAGCGCCATTACACTTGCTGGAAAACCAATGTAAATAATCTGTCTAAGCTCATCAAATCCAAGTCTTTCAGGTACAAATGTCAGACTGTACTCCGGATTAAGAATTCTTAGTTTATTAATTACCAGAAATGCACTGATTGCCTGTGATATGACAGTTGCTATTCCAACACCGGCCACTCCGAGCCTAAAGCCTACAACCAGAATCAAATCAAGTATTACATTGCTTATACTGCAGACTATCAAATAATGAAGAGGTGTCTTAGAATCTCCAAGTGCTCTAAGAATTGCCGATCCCGCATTAAACAGAAGAACAAAAACAATTCCACCAAAATAGATATTGAGATAAAGTGACGCACTTTCAAGTATTGTTTCAGGCGTATTTAAAAGGATCAACATTCTTCCAGAAAAAATAATTCCAATCGCACCAAAAACAATACCCAATACAAGACTCATAACTACAGAAACCTTGATTGTTCTTTTTACCCTATTGTACTCACCAGATCCACAAAATCTTGCTACCACTACAGTCATTCCACTTGTAAGCCCAGTAAACAAACCAACAATCATGTATATAAGAGTACCTGACGCACCACCAACACTTGCAAGTGCAACGGTTCCCGCAAAATGTCCAATTACAATTACATCCACAGCATTATAAAGCTGCTGAAATAAAGTCCCAAGCATGATTGGAATACAAAACTTAATAAGTTCTTTCCAAATATTCCCCTCAACAATTGGGTTTTTTACAGAAATAGAATTATCCTTATCCATTTACTATCCTCTACTCAATTATCACAACTCGCCCAGGTTTTCTTGGCTTAGTATGTGGCTGCTCACCGTCTATATATCCTAAAATCACAAATGCCTGACATACATAATTATCAGGCACGCCCCATTCCTTTAAAAGCATTTGTCCTTCCTCTGAGGCAAAAGTTTCCTCGCCCCTTGAAATAATACATGACGCAATTCCAAGCTCTGTAGCCTGTAGAATCATATTTTCGGCCATACAAAAAGCATCCGCGGTTTTAAACATAAAATTCCCCTGAGCAAAAATAGCAACAACTGAAGGTGCTCCATAAAAACCATCTATAATACTTTCGTCGTCAATGACACTAGGCTGCTCCTTTGATACAAATGAACCTGACAGACTTTTTCTGTCGAAATTAGCCATATTCATAATTCCAACTTTTTTTGCAAGCTTGACATCATGAATTGCCAGCATCATACTTCTTTGACCTCCACCAGCGTTGGGCGCAAAGTTACCTGCCTCAAGAATAAGCTCCAAATCCTCTCTGCTAATCTGTCTATCTGTATATTTCCTAATAGAATGTCTGTTTTTGATTAAGTCCATTAACATATTTTTTCTCCTGATTATCTGTTTATTACCAAATTTTTGAAAAAGGCTTCAGTTCCAATATCAACAAAAAAACCTATACTTCCAGGTTTTGCCTTTCCATGTATAAGATGCTCCACCGTTAAAGTTGCCTGTTCCTCATTATTTAAATAAAAGCTTGCATGTTCTCCCTCTATTACAGCTTTCAGATGAACCCACTGATCAAGCTCATTGTGAATAGCAGCCTCGTATCCAGTGATTCCATTTTCTCTGAAATAAGCAAATGTATATTTGGGATAAGAAAAATACTGGCATCCATGTGATTGTCTTATCGGGTCACTTGTTGCATTTACACTGTTTGTAGGCCTGATATAAAATGCCTCGAATGCACTGTCCTTGTCATCAATTCCAAAAGCAATACCTATGAATCCTCTTGCAATATCTGGTGCATCAGGCAGTAATCTGCTTTTCATATCCACCTCTATAACACCATTTTCAAATTCAAAACCCTTTACCTTGGCATATGTATTCTCATCAAACTCATATATTTTTTTAGCTTTAACAACCCTAAGTGCATTTTCTTCATCCAACACTATGTTTTCGATTGCTGTGTTAACTGCTATAAAATTTTCACTTGCTATTGAAATATACATAATCTCACAGATTCCCCTCACATAAATAGTTCACTATTTTCGTCAGCCCAGCACTGTGGGTCCACTGAATAGAAATCGCCATTTGTACCATTTGCCACCGCCGGGCAGCCTCTGCACCAGGCCTTTAGCTTACAACGGCTACATTTAGAGAACTTATCATATTCTCTGTATTCTTCCATCTGACTAATCCATATATCGGCTAGCCTGTCCTCATATATATTGCCAACTGTGCTTCCTGCAACTCTTCTGCAGGCCATCACATCTCCATTTGAAGAAATCGTAATGTGACAGTTTCCACAGTTGCATCCGCCGTATATCATTCCGTCTTCTGCATCAATTGGCAGTTCAAACTGCCCTGTCTCATATTCATACAAGGTCCACAAATGGTCTTTTTTATTAAAATAGGTCTCGCAGCCAGCCTTTTCATATGCCTTAAATTTAGCATCGCAGATTTCAAGCAAATTCCTGTACTCAAGTGGAGTCATACTAGTATCTACCTCTCCACCAGTAGGCACATATCTTGAAAATGCAAAGACCTTTACTTTCGCTTTTACTACTTCATCTATAATATCCGGTATCTCATCCATATTGGTCTTTGATACCGTACTCATAATTACACTTTTAATACCTGCTCTGTTAAGACACCCTACTTTTTCAAGTGTCAAATCAAAGCTTCCCGGCTTTCTAAACCAGTCATGTGTCTCTCTCAGCCCATCAAGAGACATCTGATATTTTTCACAGCCACATACCTTAAGCATGCGGCAAATTTCATCATCCAAATGAAATGGATTTCCCATAAGCGTAAAGGGAATATCCTTACTCTTAAGAAGAACCATAAGTTTCCAGAAATCAGGATGAAGGATAGGATCTCCGCCAGTAATATAAAAATATGGCTTACGATGGTATACTGCGCAGAAATCTTCACAGTTTGCTACGGTCTCCTGCATTTGCTCCCAAGTCATGGACTTTAATTCATTGCAGCCCTCTCCTGAAAAAATATAACAGTGCTTACATCTCTGGTCGCACTCATCTGTAATATGCCATTGAAATGAAAAATACATAAGTCTCCTATCCTTCCCTTCTTTCCTTTTTGGTTCTTACTTGTCAGAAGCTCCGCAAGCTGTACCACATGCTGCTGGTTTTTCTTCTGCAGGTGCATCTGATGCTCCACATGCTGCTGGCTGTTCGGCTGGCTTGTCAGATGCTCCACATGATGTACCACAAGCAGATGCTGTCTTTTCCTCATTCCAATTTGCAATGTTTGATAATGCCATTTTTCGTTACCTCCATTTGACTTTGTTTAGGCTTTCGCCCTGTTGCAAGTTTAGAATACAAAAAGAATCCTCAAATAAAAAGTACGCACTTTTTTATTACATAGGCACCTTTTTGTAACTAATGGACACATCCTCTTTGTTATGCTATATTATTTTTAATACTAACATTCAAAAATGAACTATTGGAAAGGAGCAATGATATGTTAACAAAAGAAGAATTACCAGAATGCCCCGTTGCAACAACCGTAAGCCTAATCGGAAGTAAGTGGAAACTTCTTATCATGAGAAATCTCCTTGTTCGCCCTTGGCGTTTTAACGAGCTTAAGAAAAGTCTTGATGGCATCAGCCAGAAGGTGTTAACCGATTCTCTTCGCTCTATGGAAGAAGATGGTATCATCACAAGAACTGTCTACCCAGAAGTTCCACCCCGTGTGGAATATGCCCTTAGTGAAGTTGGTGAATCCATGAGACCAATTCTCACTGCTATGCAGGAATGGGGAACTAATTATAAAGAATCCTTATAGGAATACGAAAGCCAGCATCTATTAAAATGCTGGCTTAATTTATGTTCTATAATTAAAATTTATATTAACTACAGAAAATAATTCGTTAGAATACCTTAACACTATAATTGAAATTTTATCAAACCCCAAATCAGATTTGTACAATCCATCGCTTACTCACTCTATATCCTTACATTTCACTTTTTCTTGGCAATATTTCCCATAATATCTAAGAGCCTTCATTATATAAGCACTAGTTTTTTCTGCATCCATATCCTTAGGAATTAGATTCCTTATCTTTTCATATTTAATATGTATTGTTTCTTTCTGATTTGGTTTTTCCTCTCTAACAATTTGCCGAATTACATAGTAATTCAATTCACCACTTTCAGAGAGTTTTCGAAGTCTTATTGCCTGAGCATGAGAAGGCGTACAATCATAAATATACAACTCATTATAGAGGGAATATTGTTCCATGGGTTTAAGATATGAAAGCTCAACTGCAGGTCGCATCCCCATCTTTCCTTCATCAACCAAATTCAATAATTGTGGAACCAAATAAGAAAGTCGAATGTATCTATCAATTTGTGATCGACTATCACCTGTTTGCAAAGACAATACCTCAGTACTTCTTAACTTCGTCTCCAGTGGAGACAATGTTAAATCTGTTCGTTTCCCCGGATGCTTCATTGCATCAAATCTAAGCCTATATGAAAATGCTTTTTCAGAAGGAAGAATTACTGATCTATGGAAATTAGAGTCAACCATTAGGATTACAGCTTCATCTTCTGTCATAGATTCCCTTACATCTGCTTTTATGTATTTAATACCTAGTAATTCGCATGCTCTCTTACGCCTATGTCCTGATATCATCTGATAGCGACCATCTTCTTTTTCTCTGACTATAACAGGTGATATTAAGCCGTTGTCCCTTATGCTATTTATCATTAGCAACATATCTGAATCCATCCTAACCTTAAAAGGATGAAATGGATAATCATCAATTTCAGATAATGGTATAAGATGATACCCCGCAGAATTCGCTATTTCTTCAACGACAGGTTGCAATAAGTCCCGCAATTGCATATCAATTTCTTCTTTTTTTATCATAGTTAATCTCTCATTCTATTTAATCAATCTATGATTTCGTTGAAACATATGCATTTTCAAGTTTATATCGCATGTGCGTTTTATTATTTTTTTGAGATTGAACAGGTAACACGAATACTATTCCAACTGACTTTTTTAGGCAAAAAATAGCACCCTATCCGGAAATAGGGTGCCATTATAGTTGTTAGATAATTCCGTTAAAATCCGTCAAAAACGCCTGATTTCATTGGCGTTTCAGGATTTATCGCCTGTCAATTATCGGTTAGCAATAGCAGCCTGCTACGTCTCGAGGACATTACACGAAAACTTACACAAAAATCCGATGCCAGTCTCATATCGCAAACAACCAATTTATCAACAATGAATAGTATGAAAAGTACTGATTTTATTCGATTCCCAAGGTTATCATCCAATATCATCTATTGCTAGATTAGTAATACTTATATAACTAATCACAAATAGATAATCACCTTCCCATATTAGTTATATCAGCTTATGTAAATATGTCTTTATTGAAGTTGGATAGTACGAAATTTCAATTTCTTGTCTAACCAGCTCGACAAACTGGGATTTTTATTTTTTCTTAATCGGATGTCTAATAACCGTCTTCCATTTTTCTGGAGCAACTTTTCTCGCATCCGATAGATATATCTCATGATGTAGTCTCTTATCATTCATATCATTCGCATACCCATTTTGTTCAAGATAT
>JAZQOC010000078.1:0-23337 GCA_045627645.1 Lachnospiraceae bacterium | reverse complement strand
CATCATTTAAGAATGCTTCACCAGCTGGTGCAGCAATCGGTATTGAGCTTGATGAAAAAATGAAAAAGGTATACTTTGTTGAAGATTTAGAAGAATTGAGCCCACTTGCTTGTGCTTACGCAAGAGCTAGAGGCGCTGATAGAATGTCTTCATACGGCGATTTCATTGCTCTTTCAGACGTTTGTGATGTATCAGCTGCAAAGCTTATCAAGAAGGAGTTTTCAGACGGTATTATCGCACCAGGATATGAGCCAGAAGCTCTTGAAATTCTTAAAGAGAAAAAGAAAGGTGCATATGCAATCATCAAGATTGATGAGAACTATGTTCCTGAACCAGTAGAAAATAAAGATGTATTTGGTATTACATTTGAACAGGGAAGAAACAATGTTAAGATTGATGATTCACTTCTTTCTAATGTTGTAACTAAGAACAAGAAGATTCCAAAGGAAGCAAAGCATGACATGATGATTTCTTTGATCACACTTAAGTACACACAGTCGAATTCTGTATGTTTTGTTAAGGATGGTCAGGCAATCGGTATAGGTGCTGGACAGCAGTCAAGAGTTCACTGCGTACGTCTTGCTGGACAGAAGGCAGACAACTGGTCCCTTAGCCAGTGCCCTAAGGTTATGAACCTTGAGTTTGTTGATGGAATTAAGAGAGCAGAAAGAGATAATGCTATTGATAACTATATCGGTGAAGCTTATATGGATGTATTAGCTGATGGAGCTTGGGAGAAAATCTTTAAGGTTAAGCCAGAAGTATTTACACAGGCTGAAAAAGAAGAGTGGCTTTCACAGGCTACAGACATCGTACTTGGATCAGATGCATTCTTCCCATTCTCAGATAGTATTGAAAGAGGATACAAGTCTGGCGTTAAGTATGTAGTTCAGCCAGGTGGATCAATTAGAGATGAGGATGTTATTGAGTGCTGTGATAAATATGGAATGGCTATGGTTTGCAATGGAGTAAGATTATTCCATCACTAATTGTTAGATTTTCTTTTGAGGGTAGAGATGATAACAGCTGGAGTTGATTCAAAGTATTTAGATACTTTAACAAACGTATATACTAAAGATTATTTCTATATTCAGGCAAGAAAACTCCTTGATGAAAATAAGGATACTGAGTTTTGCATAGTTGAGCTTGATGTTAACAGACTTACCATGATTAATGATATGTATGGTCTTGTTGAAGGTGACAGAGTTCTTAAGAATATAGGTGATAGCCTTTTGAGCATTTTCCAAGGGGTTCCTAACAGCATTGTTGCGCGAGTTCATGCTGACCTCTTTGTCTTTATGTGTCCATATGAAAAGGAAACACTTGATAGCTATATCGATATAATTGAGGACAACATAAGATTCCTAAGTCAGAGGCTTAGTGTGGATTTGCTCATTTCATTTGGTGTATATGTAACCAATGAGGTTAATGTTCCGGTATCAAGTATGTGCGAACGAGCAAATCTTGCCCTTAAATGCATAAAAGGCAACTATATTAACCATGTTGCTTATTTTGATAATTCTATGAGAGAAAAGGCTGTTGAAGAGGTTGAAATCACAACTCATATGAATTCAGCTCTAAAAAATGGCGAGTTTATACTATATTTTCAGCCAAAGCATAGCCTTGATAATGAAGAGGTAATTGGTGCTGAGGCCCTTGTGCGTTGGATGAGTCCTGATAAAGGGGTTATTTCACCAGCAGTTTTTGTTCCTATATTTGAGAACAATGGCTTTATTATGAAGCTTGATGAGTATGTATGGGAACAGGCTTGCATATTTATAAGCGAAAATATTGCTAAGGGTATTGCGATTCCACCTATCAGCGTAAATGTTTCAAGAGTAGATTTGTATAATCCTAAACTTGTTGATATTATTGTTGGATTAATTAGAAAATATGATATCAATCCCAAAATGTTAAAACTTGAGTTTACAGAGTCTGCTTATACAGACAGTATGCAGCAGATGCTTAGGATTATGGATAAGATTCATGAGCATGGCATAGAAATTGATATGGATGACTTTGGTAGTGGTTATTCAGGCCTTAATGCACTTAAGGATTTTCCTGTTGATGGTCTTAAGATTGATCTTAAGTTCTTAGGTAAGTCTGATGATGATATTAAGAGTAAAAAGATTCTTTCCTCGGTCATTCATATGGCAAAATGGCTTGGAATTCCTTCCATTGTTGAAGGTGTAGAAACCAAGGAACAGGTTAATCATCTTAAGAGTATCGGCTGTACTATGGTTCAGGGTTTCTATTATGCAAAACCTATGCCTGAAGTGGATTTCCTTGAATATCTTAGTAAAAATAGCGTAAGTGGTAATATTACAACAGATAAGCCTTTTGATGAGACAATACTTGATCCTGATGACTGGTTTGAAGCAGTTGACTCGGATTGTGAACCAATTCTTGAGATGAATCATTCATATCTGTTATTTAACAGAGGCTTGGATACTGAACTTGATGTACTTAGAGCTTCAGATAGTTTTTTCGAGTCTATGGGTGGCAGGGATACATGTTATCGTGAAAACAGAGATGTAACAGATATTATATATAAAGATGATTTGAAAAAAGTACTTGCTACATTTGACAGTATTGATGATTATCATAGTATTGGAAAGTGCATTTACAGAGTTGTGGTTGGAGGCTTTATAAGCTGGGTATATCTTAAGATACGACTTCTTGAGAAGTACGAGGAACATAAGATTTACTTCGCTACTATGGATGATATTACAGAAGAGATGAAAACACTAGGCATGTAAGAGGTGAAATAGATGAGTGTAAAACCAACATTAGTTATTATGGCTGCTGGAATGGGATCACGTTATGGTGGACTCAAGCAGATTGATAAGATTGATGAGCAAGGTGATATTATTATAGATTTTAGTATCTATGATGCAATTCAGGCAGGTTTTGGTAAGGTGGTATTTATTATCAAACATGCAATAGAGGCAGATTTTAAAGCAGCTATAGGGGAGAAAATAGCTAAGCATATTGATGTCGAATATGTATACCAGGAATTAGATAAACTTCCAGAGGGCTATTCTGTACCTGAAGGAAGAGAAAAACCATTTGGCACAGGACATGCTGTGCTTTGCGCTAAGGATGCTATTCCTGGTCCATTTGCCGTGATAAATGCAGATGATTTTTATGGAAGAGGCGCGTTTGAGAAAATAAGTGCTTTTTTACAGAGTACTGAGGATGATGATAAATATAGATATGCATTTGTTGGATATGAACTGCATAACACACTTACAGAGAATGGTTCAGTTGCAAGAGGTGTATGTGTAGTTGATAAAGACAGTAATCTTGTTACGATCAACGAGAGAACAAGAATTGAAAAGCATGGTACGGATGCTGAGTATACAGAAGATGATGGCAAGTCATGGGTGAAGCTTCCAAAAGAGAGTTATGTTTCTATGAACATGTGGGGATTTTCAAAATCTATTCTTGATGAGTTGGAAGAAAGATTTAAGATATTTCTTGATGAAAAATTGCCAGCTAATACTCTTAAGGGCGAGTATTTCTTACCATTTGTTGTTGATGAATTGTTACATGAGGGTAAAGCAACTGCCAAGATGTTACCAACAGCAGATGTATGGCATGGTGTAACATACAAAGAAGATAAGCCGCTTGTAAGTGCTGCTATTAAAGGAATGAAGGACGCTGGATTGTATCCGGTAGAGCTTTGGGGATAATTATGTCGAAAGATAATGAAAAGTTGAGTGCAACTGATATTGTTATTTGTGAAAATTGTGGAGCAGAGTTTAGTATTCATGAACCTACATGTCCGTTCTGTGGTCATATAAATCCTATTGGTGCAGAAGAACAGTATATGCAGAAAATGCAGGATATTAAGACTAATCTTGCCGAGGTTGATGATCAGCAGATTGATGCTATTAAAGAAGAAGCAAGAAAGGGCACAAAAATTGTTTGGATAACAATGATTGTGATTGCAGTAATAGCAGCTGTTCTATTCTTAGTCTATTCATTATATGTCAGAGCTATGACAAAACATTTTGATAGTTTAGGTTTATATGAAAGTGATCCGGTTGAAATAGCGAAATGGAATGATGTTCATCTTGAAGATTTGGACGCTATGTATGAAGCTGGTGATATAGAGGGGCTGGTATCTTACTATGAGAACTTGCAACAAAATGGTAATATCGGTGCATTTAATAGTTGGGAACATAGTTTTTTAATTAACGAAATCTCAAATCTGAGATTTTGGTTCAAATATCTTGAAAGTGATACAGTTGATGATTTAACAATTCATAGTGTGATGTTTGATCTGTTGTACTATTATAATGGTGATTATAAAGGGACTCTGATGCCTGAAGAAGATTATCAATATATGCAGGCAGAATTTGATAAACAGATGAAAAAAGTATTTAAGAAATTTAATATTTCTATGGATGTTATGGATGATATGAAGGAGAAATGTGTTACTGATACAGGATACGTTGATCCACAAAAAGTAAGTGATTATTGCGATAAGCATAAAGATTTATTTAAGTAGGAAATAGAATATTATGAAGTGTGAAAAATGTGGTTATTCACTGCAAATTGAATATAATGTATGTCCTAGCTGTGGTACACCAAATCCTTTTGCGAAAGCTCATAGAGAGGATATGCAAAAGTACAGTGAGGCATTTAGAGAGACTCAGAAGGCTGTAATTGATAGAACACAGAAAACAACAGGTGTTTTGGTGAAATTCATAATCAGTGCAGTATTGATTATATTAAGTGTCATTATAATAGTGCTTAGCGGAAGTACAGCTATCAGAGATAAAATCAGACAGAACAGAATTAAGTCAAGAATTGGTGAATACAGAACGGAATATAGTGCTTTAGTTGAAAGCAGAGATTATGTAGGAATTCATCAGTATATAGCTGTTAATGAACTAAATCGTGTCTACGAGTTTAAGGATACACTTAACTTGTTCAATGTGTGTTTGTATTATGAGAATATGGCATCATATTTAGCAGAGGTTACATATCCAGAGTATATGAAGTATGCTGTTAGGGATTATGAGAATTACTGTGAATCTATTATAAAAGATTATGATATGATTATCTATTATTCAGAAAAAGCAGAGGAATACAACGATAATCAGGCTGAGAAAGATTGTATAAATGATTGCGTAGCACAGAGTAAAGTGCTTATTCAGTCTGTATTTAAACTATCAGACGAACAGATGATAGGATTTGATGATTTAGCTGAAAATCAGAGAATAAACATTATTTTGGAGAAATGGCCATATGAGCGAAAATAATAAAGTGAATATTAATATCGGTGATAGCGATATTGAAACTTCAAAACAGAAGAAAAATAGAGATTTGATCAATGCGATATCAACAGTATGTGTTGTTTTATCAACTGTTGTATTGGTGATTGCGATAGTAATTTCTGCTTCAAGCTATTCTATGAATAAGCGTGTAGAAGCAGCCCCAACCAGCGAAGAAATGCTTAGCAGTGTTAATTTGTATGGAATTGAGTATGTTTCTCCATTCGATATTGTTGAAGATGTTGCAAGTTATAATGCACATGAGAAGAAGAAAGAGGACAAAAATATTTCACTGGCTATAGGACTTGCAGAATATAGAGAAGCTGCTTTATATAAATATGCATATCAGTATGTTGGAGATGCTGTAGCTGTGGAGAGATACAGTAAGATAATGGAAGCAGCTAGAAACAAAATGCAGGTTAATAGTTATGCTGACACTATTGATAAAAGCTATGAGAGCTTTAGCATAAGATAAATATAATATTTGATAACTAAAAGAGCTATTTATATAGCTCTTTTTTATAGCAACACAATTATAGAGGATTAAACTTAATAAAATCTTAATTTATTCATCATATCAAACTAATATATGATGTTATATAATGCTACCGTACGAAAGGTAAGAAACTAATGGAAAAACAAGATAAAATTATAGCAATAGCAGGAGTTACTCTCATTATAATACTTGCAATAGTAGCGGTAATATTATTGGCCAGTGATAACACCTATAATCGTGGAATGGTAAATGTTGCTCCTAAGACAGAGACCGTTGACATCAAAGAGGACAATACTAATATTATTGTCGAGAGTGATGAAGGTATTTCTTCGGATGTAACAGAAAATATGGTAGAGTCTACTACAGTAAACGTTAATAGGAACGAAAAAAATGGTCAGCAGTTACCTGAAAAATATAGTAAGTCTACAATAAAAAAAGTTATAACTGGTGATAGCCAGCTGGCAGAATTGGCAGGGTACTGGGAAGAGTATAAGATGGATGCTGTTGGTGATTTGATAAGGCTTGAAAGAATTAGAGCTTATACAAACGATCTGAAAGATTCAAAGCAGTTTTATTATTACGGTGAAACAGATGAGACGAAATCACCTAATGGCCGAGGATTGGCAATATATGCAGATAACACCTATTACTATGGGGATTGGAAAAAAGGATTAAGAGATGGCAACGGAATGTGGCTTAGAATATATCCCGATGAGCCTGGTGTTGAAGGCAAATATACAGATATTCTAGAACATCAGTATAATGGTGAATTTAAGAATGATTTACCAAATGGTGAAGGTCAGGAACACTATACATATGGAAATGAAGAATTTGATTATTACAATTCTGAAATAATCATGAATGTAATTGGTAATTTCAAGAATGGATATTATGATGGAGATATTTATTTGATGACCAGAGTTCATGGCAAGGCTTATTATGATTGGCATGCAACAGCAAAGTCTGGAGTATTCCAAGTGTGTTTGAATAATGTTGTGAGTTCAAATAACAAGAAACCTGTTTGGATCGAAGGTGGAGAGAACAATGGCGACAACGATGGTGATGATGGTTACTATTGGATGTCAGAGGAGCATAATAAAAATTTTGGTATTTATGGATTAAAGAAATAAAATTAATATTAAATGCACATTAGTTAGCAAAAAGTGTGGGGTTTACTCACACTTTTTTGTTATAATTATGGGTGAAGGCTTTGATTTATGGAGGTATATATTTTGAAAAAACAAGCATTTAATCCGTATTTGCCATCATGGGAGTACATTCCAGATGGAGAACCTTATGTATTTGATGGAAGGGTTTATGTATATGGTTCACATGATTTCTATAATGGACATGTATTCTGTTTAGGAGATTATGTGTGTTATTCTGCACCAGTCGATGATTTAGGTGAGTGGAGATATGAAGGTGTTATTTATAAAAAGACTGAGGATCCACTTAACAAGGATGGAAAGATGTGTCTATATGCACCAGATGTTACAGTTGGGCCAGATGGTCGTTATTATCTGTTTTATGTGCTCGACCATGTGTCTGTTGTATCGGTTGCAGTATGCGATACGCCAGCTGGAGAATATAAATTTTATGGATATGTTCATTACCAGGATGGAACACGACTTGGAGAAAAAGAGGGCGATGAACCTCAGTTTGATCCAGGCGTATTAACAGAAGGCGATGTAACTTATCTTTACACAGGTTTCTGCGGAAGAGGCGATAAGTCAAGACATGGCGCCATGTGTACAGTACTTGATAAAGATATGCTTACAATTATTGAAGAACCAGTATTTGTTGCACCAGGATGTGAATATGGTGAGGGAACAGGCTATGGAACACATACATTCTTTGAAGCACCTTCTATAAGAAAACATGATGGATTGTACTATCTTGTTTATTCTTCAACATGGATGCATGAACTATGCTACGCTGTAAGTACAGAACCGACTAAGGGATTCAAGTATGGCGGAGTAATTGTAAGTAATACAGATGTAGGTATAGACAGTTACAAGGATAAAGACAGAATCATGGCATATGGTGGTAACAATCATGGCAGTATCGTCCAGATCAATGATGATTGGTATATTTTCTATCACAGACAGACTAATTCTACCTGGTACAGTAGACAGGGATGTGTTGAGAAAATCGCATTTAACTCAGATGGTAGTATTGATCAGGTGCCAATGACAAGCTGCGGATTAAATGGTGGTCCACTTGTCGGTGAAGGCGAGTATCCGGGATATATCGCCTGTCATTTGTTCAATGACAAGCCAGAATTATACGTTCAGCCTGGTCAGCCAAGAATAATGCAGGATGGCCGTGATGGCGATGAAATCCCTGGATATATTGGTGATATGGGACATAATACTACTGCAGGATTTAAGTCGTTTGCTTGTAATGGCGTTAAAAAGATGGCAATTACAGTTCGTGGTTATATGGGTGGAGACTTTGAGATACTTGATGGCCTCGATGGCAATGTGATTGGTAGAATCAAAGACTTGCCTAATTGCAATGTATGGGAAAGATATGAAACAGATGTAGACCTTACAGATGGTGTACATGATATTTATATTAAATATACAGGTAATGGTAAGGCTAGTTTGAAATCTTTTGAATTTATAAAGTAATAATATATGGGGGTATAATGATGATTAGAATAGCTGATACAGAATATGGTAAGGTTCGTGGTATAGAAGCTGCAGACCCAAGAATTACAGCATTTAAGGGGATTCCATTTGCAGCGCCACCTGTTGGAAAGAACAGATGGAGAGCACCTCAGCCAGCAGAAAAGTGGGAGGGTATCAAGGAGTGTTACAGATTTGCTCCAATATCAATTCAGGATCAGCCAGCAGTTGGTACTGATATTTACTGCAAGGAATGGCATGTTGATCCAGATATCGAGATGAACGAAGACTGTTTATATCTTAATGTATGGACACCTGCTAAAAAAACAGATGAGAAACTTCCAGTAGTAGTATGGTTCTTTGGTGGTGGACTTCAGTGGGGATATCCATCAGAGATGGAATTTGATGGTGAAAGAGTAGCAAGAAGAGGTGTAGTTGTTGTAACAGTTAACTATCGTGTTGCTGCCATGGGATTTATGACTCATCCTCAGATTATTAAAGAACAGCCTGATTTCCCAGCAAACTTTGGTAACCTTGATCAGCAGTTTGGTCTGCAGTGGGTTAAAAAGAATATTGCAAACTTCGGTGGAGATCCAGACTGTGTTACTATAGCAGGTCAGTCTGCAGGAGGAGGAAGTGTTCTTAGTCAGATTGCGTACGAGGGTAACAAAGGATTATTTCAGAGGGCAATTGTGCAGTCAGGAATTATTAGATTTATTAATGCGCAGGGTGGACTTTCTTCGGCCTGTCCACTTGATGTAGCTGCAAAGAAGGGCGAGGATTTCTTCAAGGTACTTGGAGTTGAAACACTTGAAGAAGCTCGTGAACTTGACGCATTATATGTAAGAGATAAATATGCAGAATACTGTGGTAATGATTTCTCGCCAGCTGGTATGACTAAGAGGTTTATGACTGTTCAAGATAACACCTTCTGCAAGGGCGATCCATATGAGGCAATTGTTGCAGGAACTGCATTAGCAGTACCAATTATGGCAGGTAATACTATGGATGAATTTCTTGAAGATACACCTCAATATGGAAAAATAAGTCCAATTGAATGGGGTATAAAAAAGCTTGCACTTAAGAGAAAAGAAAACGGCGTGGATTTACCTGTATATTATTATCAGTTTGATGCAGAAATACCGGGAGAAGACAATCCAGGAACCTTTCATAGCGTAGAGCTGTGGTTTTTCTTTGAAACCCTGGCAAAATGTTGGAGGCCATTTGTCGGTAAGCATTATGATCTTGCAAGGCAGATGTGTAACTATTGGACTAATTTCATAAAAACAGGGGATCCTAATGGATTAGATGCCGATAAGACAAAGATGCCAGAGTGGAAACCATATAGCAAAGATTGTGTATGTAACATGGTATTTGGAAAGAATGGTTCAGAAGCACAAATTAAAGAAAAAGAAGAAGACTATATCATTGAACTTATTGAAACAAAGTAATTAAAAAGTCCTAGGCATTAGCCTAGGACTTTTATGATGCAGAAAAAGGGACTTGAACCCTCATGGTATTGCTACCACACGGACCTGAACCGTGCGCGTCTGCCAATTCCGCCATTTCTGCAAGCAATATGTATTGTAAAGTTTTTTGTATTAAGTGTCAAGAAAAACAAGTAAATAGTGCCGACGTGGATGATAATTGGCAGCTATTGTACGAATTTTAAGAAAATTAAAAAAATTTGCAAATAAGTGTTGACGAATATATAACTTAGTGCTATCATAACTTTTGCAGTCGTGAGAACGACAAGCGAATATGCGGAAATGCTGGAATTGGCAGACAGGCATGACTAAGGATCATGTTCTCCCAGAGAGTGAGGGTTCAAGTCCCTTTTTCCGCACGATAGAAAGCCTTGAATTTTATAGATTCAAGGCTTTTTTGTTGCCTTAAATTATGCTTTTAAGTTTTTTTATATCTAAAGCTATGTTAAAATTCTTATTAGGGTATTCTAATCAGATTAGAAATATAAGCGAGGTATTAAACTATGGAAAAATGGACAAGGGTTAAATTTCTTCCTAATGTTCCTTTAGGGGCAGACGGAAGCAGGGTTACTGCAAGTGCAAAGCATATTGAGATTTCAAAGAATGCTGCAAAAGAAGGTATGGTTCTATTAAAAAATACCAACAATATCCTTCCACTTAAGAAGGGTATAAAGGTTGCTTTATTTGGTAAGGGAACTATTGATTATGTTAAAGGCGGCGGTGGTAGCGGCGATGTAACAGTTTCTTATACAAGAAATATCTATGATGGAATTAAGAAGATGGATTCTAATACTAAGATTTATGAACCACTTGTTAATTTCTATAAAGAACAGATGGATATTCAGTATGGTAAGGGGGCATCACCAGGACTTACTTTTGAGCCAGAAATTCCAGAAGAATTATTAAATGGTGCAAAAGAATTTACAGATACAGCTATTGTATCAATCAGCCGTTTCTCGGGAGAGGGATGGGATCGTTCTGCTGGAGAGAAACTGAATCTTGAAGGCTTAGATCCATATGGAATTGACCTTTATGAAAAAGCAACTTCAGTTTTTGAATCGAGTGATTTCTATTTGACTTCAGCTGAGAAGAAGATGATTGATGCGGTTAAATTTAATTTCGCTAACGTCATTGTTGTTATGAATGTTGGTGGTATGGTCGATGTATCTTGGATCAAAGAAGATGATATGCTTGATGCAGGTTTACTTGCATGGCAGGGTGGTATTGAAGGTGGACTTGCAACAGCAGAAATATTGTTTGGTGAGAGCAATCCTTCTGGTAAGCTTTGTGATACTTTTGCAAGAGATCTCACTGATTATCCGTATACAGATACATTCCATAATTCGTTATATTATGTTGAATATACTGAAGATATCTACGTAGGATACAGATACTTCGAAACATTTGAAAAGGCTAAGGAAAAGGTCATTTACCCATTCGGATACGGCCTTTCATATACAACCTTTGATATCAGCCTTGTGAATGCGAAGGCGGTAGAAGATAAGATTTATTTTAATATAAATGTTAAGAATACAGGTGCTAAAGCGGGTAAGGAAGTTGCAATGGTTTATTATAGTGCTCCACAGGGACTTCTTGGCAAGGCTAGCAAAGAACTTGGTGCATTCTGTAAGTCGAAACTATTACAGCCAGGTGAGGAACAGGCGCTTTTGCTTACAATTGATATTGCAGACATGGCTTCATATGACGATATGGGCAAGGTTAAGAAGGCGTGTTATATTCTTGAATCGGGAGACTATAAGTTCTTCCTTGGCAATAGTGTATCTGAAGTAGTAGAACTTCCATTTGTGTATTCACTTGCAGATAATGTTATAACAAAGGAACTTACAACAAGGATGTCTCCTACAGCGCTTAGTAAGCGTCTTCTTGCCAACGGAGAATATGAAGAATTACCAACTGGTCCAATCAATGACTTCAATGCCAATGGTCTTGTACCAATGACCAACGAGGAACTTGCAGGTCTTACTCCTACACAGAGAGCAATCAAGAGATTTAAGTGTTTTGAAGGTCAGGTGCCAAAGAATGTTAAACCTCTTATGGCGGTTGCCAAGGGTGAATGTACATTGGATGAGTTTATGGCTCAGCTTTCAGATGAAGACCTTGCGTATCTTGTGAGTGGAACACCTAACACGGGTGTTGCCAATACATTTGGATATGGTAACCTTCCAGAGTTTGGGGTTCCAAGTGTAATGACAGCAGATGGACCTGCAGGTCTTAGAATTGCTCCAGAATGTGGCGTATATACAACAGCATTCCCATGTTCGACAATGATTGCATGTTCATTTAATCCAGAGGTTGCATATGCGGTAGGTGCTGCAGGTGGAGCTGAAGTTAAGGAAAACAATATCGCAGTTTGGTTAACACCAGCGGTTAATATTCACAGATCACCGCTTTGCGGCAGAAACTTTGAATATTATTCGGAAGATCCATATCTTGCTGGTAAGATGGCTGCTGCCATGGTAAATGGTATTCAGTCAGCTAATGTAGGTGCTACAGCTAAGCATTTTGCATGTAACGATAAAGAGACAAACAGAATGGAATCTGATTCCAGACTTTCAGAGAGAGCGTTAAGAGAGATATATCTTAAGGCATTTGAAATAATTGTTAAGGAATCAAATCCATGGAGCATAATGACATCTTACAATATCATTAATGGACATAGAGCTTCAGAGTGTAAGGATCTTCTTTATGGAATACTTAAAGGTGAGTGGGGCTATGAAGGAATGGTTACGACTGACTGGTGGTGTCATGGAGAACATTACAAAGAAATTCTTGCAGGCAATGATGTAAAAATGGGATGTGGTTATCCGGAGAGAATTCTCGAGGCAATTGATAAGGACCTTATTACACGTGAAGATGTTGCTAAATGTGCAAAACGTGTGCTTGAACTTATTTTAAAAATTGATTAATGACAAAAAGAAAGACGGAAGAGAAATCTTCCGTCTTTTAATGCCTGTAACATGTTTATTTTTGTCTGATTACCATTGGATATCTTTATTGTAATATTATCTGAATTCTGACAAATTTTTGTTGGTCGTATTCTTAAAGGCTACAGATAAGGCAGAAACCGTCGAGTATCCTAACATATCTGCTATATCATCAAGAGAATAGCCTTTTCTTGCATAGTTGATGGCAAGTTCTGATTTCATCATGCTGATATATTTAAGAGGAGTAACTCCCGTATCTTTCTTAAATGTTCTAATCAGGTGATTTACATTGATGTTAAGAGAATCAGCTATACCGGCAACTGTCAGTTCGTTAGGCGCACATTCGTGAATATATCTGAAAATCTTAGTTGTAAGTTCAGAATACTGTCTCTTAGCAATGAAATAATCCTTAAGTTCCGAATAAATAATATCGAAATAAGCTTCAGCAAGGTGCATAGGATATTCATTGAGAGAGTAGTCAACTGTAAGGGCAGATATAATTGCCTTTAATCTAGGGTATTTGTTTACATCAATCTCAATATATTCGCTGTCGAGCATCTGTCCAGATGAAATGAAATCAAAATACACATGATCAATAGGATCTTCAGGTGACTGTGATACCTGAAAACCTGAATCAGCTTTGAAAAGATATATAAATCCAGGTTTTAACTGAATCGTATTCTTATAAAAAACAGTTCCGCTGCAAATATAATAAAATCTGTTTGTTCTGTAATGAGGATAATAACCCCATCCAGATGGATTATAAAGTCGTCCGTAATGCTTTAAAATTATACTGCTTTCCATATTAACTCCTCCGGTCAACACATTACTACCAATATTATCTAAAAAAAATCGTAAAAATTCAATCCTTTTATCAAAATTTTTCACATTTATTCAGCATATATATGGTATACTTGTAAATGGTAAACTAGCATATATTGTATTTTGTGGAGGTAAATACATGTTTCAGGATGGAAAAATTTGGATAGGTAAATCTGGAGAAGAAGATATTTATATATTTCCTAAGATGGCTAATCGTCATGGAATGATAGCAGGAGCAACAGGTACTGGTAAAACAGTTACACTTAAGGTGATGGCTGAATCATTTTCTGATGCGGGAGTTCCTGTATTCTTAGCAGATGTTAAGGGTGATTTATCAGGTATGTGTATGGCTGGAGAAAACAGCGGAACAGTAGCAAAGAGAGTAGAGGCATTGGATCTGTTTAGCAAGGGCTTTTCACTTCATGCTTATCCAACTACTTTCTGGGATGTTTATGGAGAAAAGGGTATCAACATGCGTACCACAATCTCTGAGATGGGACCAATTCTTCTTGGAAGAATATTAAATTTAAATGATACACAGTCAGATATTCTTACAATCATCTTTAAGATTGCAGATGACGAAGGCCTGATGCTTCTTGATACAAAGGATTTGAAGGCATTGATTAACTTCGTAGCAAAGCATACATCTGAATATGCTGCACAGTATGGAAATATGACTGAGGCCAGCCTGAATGTTATTATCAGAGCAATTGTTGCTCTTGAAAGCGAAGGTGGCGAGGATTTCTTCATGGAGCCTGCAATCAGCATGGATGACCTTCGCATAACAGAATATGATGGAAGAGGCAGAATCAATGTTCTTGACTGTCAGAAACTGATTAACAACCCTAATATGTACTCAACATTTATGCTCTGGCTCTTATCTGAACTTTATGAGAACATGCCTGAAGCCGGTGATCTTGATAAGCCAAAGATGGTGTTCTTCTTTGACGAAGCACATATGCTTTTTGAAAATGCGAGCAAGTCACTTCTTACTAAGATTGAGCAGATTGTTAAGCTTATCCGTTCGAAGGGAATCGGTGTTTATTTCATAACACAGAATCCACAGGATATTCCAGACGGAGTACTTGGTCAGTTAGGTAACAAGGTTCAGCATGCTTTAAGAGCATATACACCTAAGGAACTTAAAGGTGCAAAGGTTGCAGCAGAGTCATTCAGAGAAAATCCTGAATTTGACACATTTACTGTTCTGACAGAGCTTGGAGTTGGTGAGGCACTTGTTTCTGTTCTTGATGAAAAGGGTGTACCTACGATTGTTAAGAGAACAAGCATACTTCCTCCACAGAGTTATATGGGAATTATCGATGATGCTACACGTGCAGAGGTTATTAGAAATAATCCAATGTATAGCAAGTTTAAAGATACAATTGACAGAGAATCAGCATACGAGCTACTTACAAGTGCTGTTGAACAGGCTATGGCTGCCAATGCTGCCAAGGCAGAAGCTGAAGAAGACGAGAATATAATTCCTGCTGAAGAAATGACTGAGGAGCAGAAGCGAATTGCTGAACTTGAAGCAGAACTTGCTGCTGCAAAGGCTAAGGACAGTAAGGTTAAAAAGCCTAATCCAAATCATCCAGAGACAACAGGTAAGAAGGCTTCTAAGAAAAATGAATCAACTCAGACAGCTTCTTCTAAAAAGGAAAGCGAAAATGCAAAGGCTTATAAGAAAGCTGTTAAGAACGTTGCAAGTACAGCTACTGGTACAATCGGACGTGAGGTTGGTAATAGTATTGGTGCTAACTTTGGTAAGTTCGGCAAGAAGCTTGGTGGTAATGTAGGAGCTTCAATTGGCAGAAACCTTATGGGTGTTCTGTTTAAATAGTTTGTTTGAACTATTTAGTAAATTTATGAGGGATATTTATTATTTGTAATGGAAAGTGTTTTAGAAGTAATTGATTTTAGCAGGATGGGAGTTTTCTTTTTATGGGTAGTTATACCAGTTTTTATTTTGGCGAAATCCTATCTTGCAAAGAAGTTTTTCTCTACTGTTGAGTTTACCTATTTGATACTCAGCTGTGTGATCATCGGAGCATACGAAGGAGTTGCATTTTCTATCGTTTATACAACTGTTTTGGCTGTGTATGTTTCATGGTGGTCTGTTGAATTTAAAAAATACAGAGAAGAAAACCCTGGTGAATATGAAGAATACAGAAAATTTTATTCAGAATACTATGGCGATGATCTTAACGGCGATGGAATTAAAGATGCCTTTGAAGAATGGGAGATAGCCCATGACCCAAGACTTTTCTGGCTCTTTGGAAGCAAAATGGCCAAGAGAGAAAGAAAACTTCAGAAAGAGCGTAACAGATTTTATTCTAAATCCGGGTTTAATGGTGAAGAATATTACAAAGGCGGATATCATGGGGATAAGAGTAAAGATTATTCCAAGGGAGCTGGCAGTAGCTTTACCAAGGATTCAACACAGGATTATCAGAATAGAAGAACTACACGTAACAATAATTCTGAGCACACTTCGTACCATGAGCCTCAGATGAGCGAGGCTGAAAGAAAGGTTGCAAGACAGCATGAACTTGCTAAATTGTACAATCTTAGATATTTCGCCATGTGTGAAACCAAGGATGAAGCTAAAAAACTTTACAGGAAATATGCAACTAAATTTCATCCAGATAATGCTGTGACAGGGGATAAAGAAAAGTTTATTGCAGTTGATGAAGAGTATAATCGTTTTTGTAAAATCAGCGAGATAAGCTAGTTAGAGGTGAATTGTTTTGAAACAGAATTTAGGGGACAAAATTGAAAAGAAGCTAAGCAAATATGCAATACCGAATCTGTCATTTTATATGGTTGTATGTTTTGCTATAGGCTATATACTTACCATGCTTCCTGGATCAGGTAGCTTTATGAGTTATATGATTCTTGAACCTGCATTAATATTACGTGGACAGGTATGGAGATTAGTGACCTGGGTTATCAATGTGCCTTATAGAGATAACATTTTCTTTTTAATTATTTCATTGTATTTCTATTTTAGTATAGGAAAAACGCTGGAGGCTGTATGGGGAACATACAGATACAATGTATACATATTCTCGGGAATGCTTTATACAATAGCAGGAGCTTTCCTTGTGCATATCATTTTACTTGTTTTAGGATTCGGTAATGTTTCAATTGGAGGATATTTCACAACTTACTACGTATGTATGTCTATATTCCTTGCATTTGCAGCAACATTCCCGGAGATGGAAGTAATGTTGATGTTTATTATTCCTATTAAAGTTAAAGTACTTGGAATAATATATGCAATTATTATGGTTGTTGAATGTGTACAGAATGTTTTATACAGTGGTCTTTCGGGACTATTATTTATTGCAATTCCAATGATTGCTTCACTTCTTAACTTTATTATCTTCTTTATAAGTGGAAAGAAGCGTATTGGCATTACAAGGGTTCAGCAGGCAGAAAGAAAACAGTTTAAAGCTAAGATGAATGAAGCAAAGAAAACTGTTACAAGACATAAATGCGCAATATGCGGAAGAACAGATGAATCACACCCTGATTTGGAATTTAGATTTTGTTCTAAGTGCATGGGCAATTATGAATATTGTCAGGATCATTTGTTTACACATAATCATATTAAATAATTTTAAGGAATACAATTTATGAATCAGGAACTTGAATTTGCAAAAAAAATAGAAGAACTTAAAGAACTGGCTAAAATACAGGGGAATGTTGTATCAAAAGGACAGGTTGAAGCGGCTTTTGAAGAGATTGGTATGGGTTCAGAACAGTTGGGCCTTGTATATGAATATCTCAAAGAAAAGAAGATTGGCGTTGATGAAAAGGTTGATCTTGATGAGTATTTGTCAGGTGAAGAAGCTGATTATTTAGAGATGTATATGGAAAGCCTTAAAGACTTACCTGAAAGAAATGAAGGCGAAAAGACTGCTATGTATATCGGAGCTATGGCTGGAGATATAGATGCTAAAAATGCTGTGATTGAAATTATGCTTCCTGACATTGTAGATATGGCTAAGTTATATACAGGTCAGGGTGTTCTTATTGAGGATCTTATTGGTGAGGGTAATGTGGCTGTATCTATAGGCGTTGATATGCTTGGAGCTTTGGAGACACCTGATGAGGTTCCAACAGCACTTGCTCAGATGGCTATGAATGCCATGGAAGAGATTATTGGCGAAGAAGTTGATAACCGTAAAGTCGATGATAAGATGGTGACTAAGGTTAATAAGGTAGCGGATGCTGCAAAAGAACTGGCTCAGGATTTGGGACGTAAAGTTACTGTTGATGAGTTAGTCGCTGAAGGTGCATTTTCAAAGAAAGCAATTGAAGAAGCGATTCGTATTACGGGACATAAAATTGAAGATATTGAGGATGAAGAATAGGAATGTCGGACAGGGATTATAAACACGTCTACCAGGATATGACAAATTTGTATATTGGTGGGAAATTAAGCTACGCTGAAATTTTGGATATTGATGAGGTTCCGTTTAAATTTAAATGCATTCTTTCACAATATATTACTAAGGAAGTAGCTTCTGATACGACAATTGAAAATCATATTTTTTATATGAAACCTGAAGATATGTCGTATATGATATACAAAAAAATGAAGGTTAAATTCAGACTATATATATTTGATCATGACAAACAAAGCTATGTTAGCAAGGATCTTCGAATAGATGAGATCGTTGGAGATTCTTATTTATACGCTAATAAGAATACTATTTTTGTTGAAGAAATGCATGTGTACAAGATTAACATGCTTTCTGTGTCATAAGAAAGGTAAAATATGAAGACTATTGATTTAAATAGATTGCCAGAATATGAACTTATCAGTAAGGAGAATATTGTTGATCTAGGCAGTGACGGGTATCTGCTTAAGCACAAGAAGTCGGGTGCAAGAGTAGTACTTCTTAACAATGATGATAATAATAAGGTGTTTTATATAGGATTTAGAACTACACCAAAGGACAGTACTGGTGTTATGCATATACTTGAACATTCTGTTCTTTGTGGTTCGGCTCAGTTTCCAGTTAAAGATCCATTTATCGAATTGGCTAAGGGATCATTGAATACATTTTTGAATGCTATGACTTATCCAGATAAAACTGTATATCCAGTTGCCAGCACTAATGATAAGGATTTTCAGAATCTTATTCATGTTTATCTTGATGCAGTATTTCATCCAAATATTCTTAACAGTGATAAGACATTTAAGCAGGAAGGCTGGCATTATGAAATGGAACAGCCTGAGGATGAACTTACAATCAATGGTGTTGTATACAATGAGATGAAGGGTGCATTTTCATCTCCTGATGATGTACTGGAAAGAGAAATATTCAATTCTTTGTTCCCAGATACTACTTATGGAAATGAGTCAGGTGGAGATCCTAAGAATATTCCTGACTTAACATATGAAGCTTATTTAGATACATACAGACACTATTATCATCCATCGAACAGCTATATCTATCTCTATGGTGATATGGATATGGTTGAGAAACTTAAATTTATTGATGAGAAATATCTTAGTGATTATGAGGCTATTGAGGTTGATTCTGAAGTTGAATCTCAGGTGCCTTTTGCAGAGCCAAGAGAAGTAAGAAAGTCATTTTCTATTACTGAAAGTGAACCATTAGATGACAATACATATTTATCATATAATACAGCAATGGAAACTAATCTTAATAGAGAAGAGTACATTGCGCTTCAAGTGGTGGATTATGCACTTTGCTCTGCACCAGGCGCAGTGCTTAAGCAGACTATGCTTGATAAAAATATTGGTAAAGATATCTACAGTTACTATGATAACGGTGTTAAACAGCCATATTTTTCTATTGTTGCCAAGAATTCTGAAGAAAGCAAGAAACAGGAGTTTTTGGATACAATCCAGGATGTTTTAAATAAGATTATAAAAGAAGGATTTGATAAGGATACACTTCGCGGTGCAATCAATGTACTGGAGTTTAAATATCGTGAAGCGGATTTTGGATCTTATCCTCCAGGTCTTATGTATGGTCTTCAGGTGTTTGACAGCTGGTTGTATGACGATACAAAGCCATTTATTCATATAGCTGCAGGAGATACTTACAAAAAACTGAGAGAACTGATTGAGACTGACTACTTTGAGAAACTTGTAGAAAAATATTTACTTAATAATAGCCATAAATCTATTGTTGTTGTAGTTCCTGAGGTTGGTCTGGTTGAAAAAGAAGATGAGAAGCTTGCAAAGAAACTTGTTGAATACAAGGCTTCTTTGTCTGCAGATGAGATTCAGTCAATTATTCGAGAGACAATTGAACTTAAGGAGTATCAGGATGAAGAGGATACACCTGAACAATTGGCATGTATACCGGTTCTTGAACTTGATGATATCAAAAAGGAAGCAGCTGAATTTAGCAATGAGATCAATGAGATAGATGGAATAAAATCACTTTATCACGAGATTGATACTCATGGAATTGATTATTTTAGATTTATCTTTGATGTAACAGATGTACCAGAAGAACTGTTTAAATATATTGGTATCCTGAAGAGCACAATTGGTCTTGTTGATACAGCAAATTACAGCTATGGAGAACTTTATAATAAAATCAATATAAATACAGGTGGAATCACAACTGCTACCAATCTGTATACAGATATAAACAATCTTGATGATACTAAGGTTACTTTCGATTGGAAAGTTAAGACATTAAAGGGTGGTCTTGATATTGCATTTGATCTATTGTGGGAGATGATGTTTACATCGGATTATAGCAATGAAAAGAGAAACCGTGAGCTTGTTGCAGAGATGAAATCACATATTCAGGGTACTATGATGAGCTCTGGACATCATGTTGCATCTGGAAGACTGGGTACGTATTTTAGTAAGAGTTCTGTTATTAGTGACAGAATCAGTGGTTATAGTAACTATAAATTTGTGGAAACACTTGATACTAAATACGATGAATGCAAAGAAGACTTTAAGGCTAATCTTGCCAAGCTTATGAAGGTTGTATTTACCAAGAAAAATCTTATGGTTGACTTTGCCGGAGACAGAGATGAATACAATCTTTTCAATGAGAAAGTAAAAGCACTTGTTGAAAAGATGGATGCGCAACTGTCTGATATTGAAAATAAGAATAGTAAAATCTATGAGCCTGTGTGTGAAGTTAGAAATGAAGGTATTATGAGTTCTTCGCAGGTTAACTATGTATGCCGTGGCGGAAACTTTGTTCAGAAGGGCTTAAAGTATACAGGAGCACTCAGAGTGCTTAAAGTCATAATGAGTTATGATTATTTGTGGATGAATGTCAGAGTTAAAAATGGTGCTTATGGATGTATGAGCTCATTTGGTAAATCGGGAGATGGATTCTTTGTAAGCTACAGAGATCCAAATCTTGCAAAAACGCTGGACGTTTACGAAGGTGTGGTTGACTATGTCAAGAATTACGAAGCAGATAAACGTTCTATGACTCAGTATATTATTGGTGCTATAAGTGAATTGGATACACCACTTACTCCTGCAACAAAGGCACTAAGATCACTTGCTGCATACATGACCAATCTCTCTTATGATTTTATCCAGCGTGAAAGGGATGAAATACTTGGAGCAGATGTTGACAGCATAAGAAGCCTGACTGCTCATATGAAGGCAATTTTAGAAGATGAGTATGTTTGTGTTGTGGGTAATGAGGAAATGATTAAATCAGAAAAGGACAGATTCATAAATCTTGAAAATATGATTGAGAGCTAAATGTCATAACACGTGGAGAAAGTATGATGGAAAAGCATGTTAAAGAGATATTTGCAGATTATGAATATCTTTTAAAGAAATTTAAAAAAAATGATTACATCAAGAATATGGAACTGTTTAGAAACAAATGGAACGACATATTGTCACAGACAGTTTTAAATGGTTCATATGAAAATTGCTGTAGTGAGTTTGTTGATCAGGTTAAGAAGATTTACTCGAGATTTGGCAGATTAGGAAAATTAAAGAAAATTGACCTGGGATTATTTATGGTTTATTTTATTTTTCCTGGGATCTTGCTTACTGAGACTGAAGGGGCGAGAGATTTGTGTGAATGTCTGCTGGAAGTATGGAACAGCGAGATGGGAACAAATATTGAATATCTTGAATATCAGGAGATAGTAGATAATTTTAATGACAAAATGTTTGGAATTTTCTAAATATTAAGAGGGACATATCATGGATAGTAATAACTTAAATGAAGACTTTCTGTTTAGTGATTTAGAAGCCGATGAGTCTAAGGCAGAGGAAAATAAAGGTGAAGAAATAAATATAACAGAAGAACTGAATGATTCTGTTGAACAGGAAACTGTCAGTTATGAAAATGAGAGTATTACTGAAGAAAAGCCTGATAAGACAAACCTTGGACTTATTTCATTTTGTCTTCTTATAGGCTCGTTTGCTATATCTGGTCTTGGTGGTGTTCTTTCATCAATGGGCTTTGATTCGGCAATGTATGGTGCTTTAGAAGCCATTCAGGGATTAATGGTATTTGCATCATTTATTCTTATGATTATAACAAGAGTAAAGTATCCAAAAGACGGTTTTGGTAAGGCTGTTATGTGGTTATTTATCGTAGGATTAATATTTTTGGCGGTTATAATTATTACACTAATTGTTTTATGTTCGTCGTGCGCCAATGAACTTCATGGTTTTTAAGATGGTTATAACTGTACACTACTGGCACGTATCACCATATATGGTATGCATGATTGCTGCCTTTGTAATTAGTTATATTATAATTTTTGCATTGCTTAAGAAACATAATGTTGAAGGGCGAATAATAGGCTTGTCTTTGCTTATGAATATTGTTTTCATTGGAATTGGAGGTAAGCTTTATACATTTATTTTTTCATATAAATGTGTCATTCCACAGTTATATGATTCTAATTTTCTGAATATCTGTGCCATACCGTTTTCAAGTATGGGGGCGATGTTTGGTATGCTGGTATCTATTGTTGGATTTAATTACATTAATGGAACTGACAGTAAGCTGTTTTGGAAGGCTTATGCATTGCAGTTGCCATTGCTTTACAGCATTTCGAAGATAGGATGCTTATTGATGGGATGTTGTCATGGCATTCCGTATGAAGGAATTTTGAAGGTCACCTATAAAGCTGCTGATGGCGAGGTACCATTTGCTATCCCTGAGTATAATGTGTTTCCGGTGCAACTATGTGAAACTATCGCATTTGCTATTATATTTGCAATATTTTTGCGGATGTATATTGCAAAGGATAATTATTCCGTTGAAATGCTGTGCGTGATTTGTGCAATAACTAAGGGTTTGCTTGAGATATTAAGAGAAGAACATATAGGACATATTCTTAATATTAATCAAATCTTTTGTCTTTTGGTTATGTGTGGAGCGATTGCTGTATTTGGTTTTAGAAAAGTAAAATATTTTAAGTAATTGATTTTGAAAAGGAAATAGTCATGGATAATAATTATAAAGCTGGATTTGCAAGTATTATTGGTAGACCAAATGTTGGTAAATCAACACTTTTAAATGCTATTATTGATGCAAAAGTTGCAATTACATCAGATAAAGCACAAACAACAAGAAATATAATTCAAGGAATATATAATGAAAAAGATTATCAAATAGTTTTTATCGATACTCCTGGTATTCATAAGCCAAGTTCTAAATTAGGAAG
>JAZQOC010000077.1:0-5258 GCA_045627645.1 Lachnospiraceae bacterium | reverse complement strand
CCTCCTCGGCGCTTTCTCCGAACTGAATACGCCCGCCAACCGAATATAGATAATCATCCTTTTGGTTTCCAACCATCAGGAATTTATCGCCTTTCATGATAATCGCTCCTACACGTAAATTTATATATCCATTATCAATAGCAACCGTACAATCTGATGCCATTATTAATCCCCCCTTAATTCAAGATATAATAACATTTATTCCTGATTTGGACGCCTTTAACAAATGTAATGTCTTTAGTCCAATGTTACTGTATATATAAGATTCTCAATGTCTTTTTGCTCAATATGCACAATATCATTTTGTTTCTCCATCTAAATACCTCTACCGATATGTACTCTGAAACAACTGAACTCACTACGATTTATTCTCCTCTGTTGGCACTAGTTCAATCTTAAGTTCACATCCCAACGCGTGAGCGTACCGCACCATCAACTCTAGAGAAGGATTATATCGTCCACTTTCAAAACGGGATATGTCTGGTCTTGCCATTCCCGCCGCTGATGCCACCTGCTCCTGAGATAACTTTTTCTCCTTGCGCATCTCTTTGTACTGCTCTACCACCTGCTTTTTAATTGCAACCGGGTCTGCTTCTATCAATACTTGAATACCATTTTTGTTAACCATGTAATCCATGCTTAAAATTCTCCCATGATTATATATTTCAATTATGGCGAATTCGCCATAATATACGGTGTTTATATGTTGCAATTAATTGTAGCATTTTTGCTACTCATTGTAAATCTTATTTTCACTTGCACGATAGCTTTTTCCATATTCTACAAGGGCTCGAACGATTATTTGGACAAAAAACTCCTCGTTTTGAACTGTTACATTCAAAACGAGGAGTTCATATTTTACATTAGTTTCGCAATAATTAGCTAAAGGATAATTACTTATTTGCGAGAGCAGCCTGTTGGGCACTCTAAAGAATGAGTAGCTATCCAAACCTTGGAATAACTATGGTCATTTCTCTGGGAAGTCCATGAACCGAATGACAAGGATGCCAAAGCAAAAACTGCCGAAATAACTGCTCTTATGGTACAAAGCTTACAATCTTTTAAATCTTGAATGCAGCAACTGTTTCCTTTAACTGCTCGCTCATCTTTGTAAGTTCCTGAATCTGCCCAAGAACTTTTTCAGAGCTTTCTTCAGAAAGATTTGCTGATTTACCAATTTCTGACATACTAGCTGTAATGGCAGCAACCATTTCATCGATATATGTAAGATTTGTATTAATATCTGCCATATTTGCGCTCATCTCTTCTGATGAAGCACCAAGATCCGAAGATATATCATTATAGAAAATTGCATCTTCTTCATACTGTTTAGCTATACCTATCATATTCTGATAGTCTACAACAACCTTATCATTCATAAACTTAAGCAGCGTTTCTGAATTAGCTGAAAGATTGTTTACACTATCAACAATCGTCTTTGTAACAGTCTGAATCTTATCAACTGCATACTTTGTATTATCTGCAAGTGTTCTGATTTCATCAGCAACAACAGCAAATCCTTTTCCTGCTTCTCCTGCTCTTGCAGCTTCAATTGATGCATTAAGTGCAAGAAGGTTTGTCTGTGAACTAATTGCTAAAATTTCATCTGTAAGAACTGTTATCTCATCTACTGCATGACTGCTTTCGATAGCACTCTCAAGCTGAGTCTTTGTATTATTGTAAATACTATTGGCCTGATTGTTTGATTCAACAGAAGAATCATATAATGCACGCGCTCTTTCTCTACTTTCTGTTGACTGAACAGCTGCATCAGATGCCTTTCTTGCTAATATATCAATTACTCTACCAAGTTCTTCACCGGTTGAATTAATCTGGCTTGTCATCTGAGAAGCTTTCTCTGCCTGTGATAACACTTCTGTAGTAGCTTCACTAATATTTGTAACATTTCCATTAAGTTCTGACATCTTATCTAGAGCATCATCACTTATACTCTTAATTCCTTCGGATTCATTTTTAGTTGTAAGAATAATATCTCTAATCTGTGACTTAACTGACTGAGTTGCCTTCATAATCTGCTCAGTTTCATCTTTATATTCAGCCGGAATACCTGTTTCTACAGCTTCATTTTCTGAGAAATCACCGGAAGCAAATTGCTTAAGTGTATTAATTGGTGCAAGCATCTTCTTTATAATAGAAGTCATAATAATGATTACTAATACCAATGCTACAACTGCTACAACAATTGCTGTAATAATCATAGCCCATATTGTCTTAAATATATTTGCACTTGGAATTGTAATACCTACCTGCCAATCACAGGAATCAACTAATGAATTGGCAAAATATGTATCTAAGCCATCATAATCTGTTGCTCTAACAATTGAACTTCCCGGATTACTTAAAATATCTGAAAGGAAAGGTGATACATCATTTACAGCTGTTGCTGTGTCTTCTGTTGGTAAATAAGATTCGTTCTTGTGTGCCACATAATTATCACTACTATCAACAAGGAAACCGTATACTCCTTCTTCATAGTTAATACTGTTAGTAAGATCTGTAACAGTCTGAAGTGTCATATCTATACCAAGTACACCAACAAGTTTACCATCAACATATACAGGGCAAGCAATTGTACCACACATCTGATTTGTAAGTACATCCCAGTACGGATCTGTAACAATTGTTCCACCATCTGCTACAGCTGCCTGATACCAGCCTCTGGCTCTTGGATCATATCCTTCCGGTGTTGTTGCATCTTTATTTCCCTGGAAGAATACACCATCTGATTCTCTACCAAAGTACATATTAAGAAGTTCCGGTCTTCCATCATAATATGCATATACTACATTGAATAACCCTTCGTCAGAAGTATCTCCTGTACTTTCAATGCTCTTAGCAGCGCCTGTAACCCATTCCTTTTCGGTTGATATCCAGGTATTAACTTCATTAGCATATTTATCAGCCTGAATCTGAAGTTCATCCTTCTGTGCATTTAATAGATTTCTGCTCGCAATACTTACAATTCCCACTGTAATTACAATAATAATAGCCACAACAATAACAATGACTGCAGATGTAAGTTTACTTCTTATTGTCTTTCCCACAACAATTTCCTCCTAAATTTTCTTTATTATTTATCAAGAGAAAAACAGCGAGTTATCAATCCCAGTCCCCTCCTCGGGACAACCCACTATCCTAATAATATTATCATTCATATTGCGATATTATAACTACACCGAAGTGTAGTATTATATTAAATAAAGCCTTCTTCCTTAGCTATACGTACAGCCATATGTCTGTTTTTAACACCTAACTTTTTGAAGATATTTTTCGAATGAAACTTGACTGTATTTACTGTAATTCTGAGAAATTTAGCTATTTGATCATTTGTTCTATCATCAGCCATCAGTCTAAGCACTTCAATTTCTGATGACGTAAGCTTTTCATAGTCAAGTTTATGAATTCTTAGATATCTTGGATATAATAACGCCATTTCCTTAGAGAGATTAATTAGCCTATTGATATAATCAAGTTTATCACTTTCCTTTTTAATATCAAAATCCGGTAAATTCTTAATCCATTCTTCATAATCAAGAAGAAATTTATACATTATTTCACCTTCATCCGCAACAAGCCTGTCATAACCATACTCTTTAGATATTTCAAAAGCTATATTAAATTTATTAAATGCATCCGGCATCTCTCCTTCTGCATAACAGGCCAGTGAATATAGTATATTCAATTCGCATAGATACATCACTCTGTTTTCTTTTTCTAACAATGGTTTAACCATTTCAAGCAAAGAAATTGCTGCTATGTTTTTCTGCTTAGCCAGATATATTCTGGCTTTTACAAACAATGAAAATACATTATTTATCTTAATTTCTGCATTTTCATCCGGTGCATATTGTTTCATCCAATCATCAATAACATACCAGTCATCATCATATAATGCGCACCAGGCCCCCAGAGCCTTATGATTGCTAATAAGTTCATCATTTTCAGATTTGTTTATCCAATCTCCCATACTATCAATCATTGGATATATAGCATTAACCTGCCCCGTTACTATCATGACACACATTTGGATATACATTGCAGAAAATAGCAATTCATATTCTCCTGCTGTTTGAAGAAATGGTATAGCTGAAACGGCTTGAACTAATGCTTTATAACATTCATTCTTTTGATAATAAATCTCAGCAGTAAAGATTTTATAAATATTACTGCCATTTCCAAAATTCTTTTCCAGCACATCTATAACTTCATCCTGATTATTGGTAATAGCATCTGCATAAACAGACAAATCAATATTTCCGTTTATAGTTGTAACTGTATTGGCAGTTAATTTATCCTCATTACCATTAACTGATTTTATCGCAAATATTAGCTCATCTAAATTATCCATAATTCCCTTTTGGGCACCTCGCATACAAACTATGTATAAAAAAAAGTCCATGATAATCACGGACTTCTTTGTCTAAACATATATTACTTTTTACACTTTTTAGTGTCAAGCAGATAAATACTATATTCCCGGGGGGTATTTGCATACATAATTCCAATACTACCTGCTCCACAGTTTGCACCAACTGCTGCAAGAATCTCAACAAAGCCCTGTAATAACTCTATAATATATTCAAAATCCAGTGAAGCTTATAAAATAAAAGAACTCATGCACCCGTAGGTGCCCCGTAGGGTCAATAGGGACATTTCTTTCCTTTTGCACCTTTTCGAAACTCAATCTTTCCCTCGTCGCCACCTCACCTAAGAAACTGTCCCAGAAATTGAATTACGAGCAAAGAAAAAACTCCCAAGGAATTCCTTCCCTGGGAGTCGGTTTTGTATAAATTATTAAATTACTTTACATTGAAAGCCCAAGCATACTCAGGGTTCTCTGCTGCCATCTGCTTGAAGATTTCTCTCTTTTGGGAGATAGCGGCCTGTGGGGTTGACTACATCTGGAGAGTGATAAGAAAAAAACTTTCCCAAAACTCTGTTTTTCGAATCATTGACCCTACTGTCCCTACGGTAAATTTATACTATCCTTAATCACATTTGTAATGAATGCCTATTTGAAATCTTCATTATATTACTCCTTTTTACAAAAGTGTGTCTATATGCTAAATTTCAATTTAATCATCCCTACAAACTGGGATTTGTTACTCTGTTTTTACTTCTACAACTACGGCATCTTTCGCATTAAAATAATCATTTGAATTGCTGCTTAACCCTGCTGCTTTCCACGCTTGCTCAAAAGAGATTTCCTCAAGATTGCTCAAATAAACAAACGTCGT
>JAZQOC010000076.1:0-3393 GCA_045627645.1 Lachnospiraceae bacterium | reverse complement strand
ATTGTTATAAATATGATGAATTGATTGACCTTGCTTAATCAGAGGAGAAAATAAAGCATCTAATTCTTTAACTTCTTCTTCAGAAAAACTAATGCCTGTCCTGGCTTCGGAAAGAAGCTGTTTGTATTTTTGATGGGCTTTAGCACCGTGGTAAATGTTCTTTTCTAAGGTGCATCTGGAACGTTCTAAACAGCCATTACATACGTAAGGAGGCTTATCGAGTTTCTCACATATATCAGGCTTATAGCTGCTGCAATGATGAATACAGTTAGAACAGAACCGGCAATATTTAGGCTTTCTTGTCTGAGAGCATTCGGCGCATACAGAAAATTTAGGGCAAGTGTAGCGATATGAGCAGTTGTTAAAACACTTGCCAGAACTGCCAGTTTGAGAGCGAATAGAGTTTTTCTTCACCTCCTTAGCGATGGTAGTGGGATCCTTACCAAGTCTTCGTGCTATTTCTTTAAAGGAAAGCTTGGAAGAAAGGAATTCTGAAATAAGAACACGTTCTTCAAAAGTAAGGTGTTTGTTTCTTTTAGTGTGATCTTTGTTATACATACATAGTTCTCCTTAAAAATAAGATGAACCAAAGAACACCTCGCCCTTGTACGTATGAATGGATTATAGAATGGAATGAATTATTATAGTAAGTTCCAGATATATATTTCTAATAGTAAGTTCTACATAAGGGTAGAATTTAAGTTTAAAAATAATATTTTTATATCTTTTGGGGGGCACATCATTGAGTGCAACACTTTTGCCACACAAGGCAATATATACTTAACTCATAACCAAAACGAACACAAACAAATTACAGATAAAAACAAAGAGAGGTAAAATATTATGAAAAAATTAAACACAAAAACATCTAAAAGAGTAGCAGCAATCATCTTAACAGCATTTGCAGCATGTTCAATAATGGGATGTTCAGTAGAAAAAACAGTGACAACGACTGAAACTCATACAGACGCTGATGGCAATACAGTAACAACAACTTCAACGCAAACAACAAAAAATGGTAAAATTAAAAATGGTACAGCTGAAATAAAAATAGAACCTTCCGAAGCTAAAGAACTTGTCACCTATGAATTTGAGACATTTGATAAGGAAAAAGTTTTAATCGATGAAGGCAGTATTGTTAAGCAGGAACAATGTGACGATCCAGTACATTCAGATCTTATATCAAAAGCTGCTGAAGGAAACATTATTGCTCCAGGCAGAGACTACGTATATCTTGAAGATAATGACTATTACTATGTTGCCGATGTATCTAGATGTCTTATCACTATAGCAGATAAAAGTAAAACGAAAGTAGAAACTTCTTGCAATGAAGCATTGGCTGAAAATCCTGGGTTCTTTGAAACAGATTCATGGAGTATTACATACGATACAAACATGTGGTATGGATATGTAAATGATGAAGGTAATACCATCATTAACTATTTAGGAGAGTGTGCCGGTACTTCATTAATTGAAATTACAGAAGTGGATGTTGCTACTGCTAAAGAAGCAATTGCAATGCTCGAAGAGAAAAAGGGTAAGGAATTAACAGTTATTGACGCAGATGAGGGTGCCAAATATACATGTAATGCCTATGCAGCAGATGAAGTATATGAGTCTGGTTTGTATATCGCAGACTTTTATACCTTATATGAGCATGATGGTAAGGTAATCATTGTTGATGAAGTAGTTACTCATGATGATGACGATAATAGAGCAGAGGCTTTAGCAAACATATTCTTTGAAACAAAAAGTGCTTTAGTACTTAAATAAAATATGAGAATCTCTTTGCAAATCTGCAATTCTTTTCATATCTTCATCAAATATGGTGAAGCCATCCAAAGCAATGTTCTCAATTTCTATCCCGCTGTTAGAAACCAGATCAACATTCACTCCCACTTTAATGGCTTCACTAATTTGAGGAATGTGTTCCAGCACATATGAAGGTCTAGTTCCTTCCCCTATTATTTGAGTCATTGATGAATACAGATAAGTATTAATCATTGTTTTTATATATGCATTCATCTCACTCTCGAAATAATCATTTGCCTTGTTACCAGCATGATTTTTATAGAAGGTAATTGGTTCAACTATTCTATAACTGAAATTCCCAGAAATAGATATTCTAACATCTATCGCAATACCAATTCTCTCATCTGTCATTCTTGCATGGCATTTATCGGTCCAAAAATCATTATCAGGAATAATCTTAGTGTTAATATAATAAACCCGCTGGTCATTGGTCGGTATATCTCCTCCGAATGTAAATCTGTTCCATGTATCCTTTACAGCACTTGAAACTCCACCGGATTCACTGAACACACCCTGAGACAGATCACTATGATATACATGGTCTCCAGGCTCTGTATATAGTCCGATTATCTTACCGTTTTCGACAATGATAGCATTCTGACCGTCTGCCACACATATAAGCGACCCATCGGTAATAACGTTACTTTTGCTCTTGTTCTGACTACCTTTTCCCAATCTGATTGATCCTTTAATCATCAACAGATTGTTATCCAAGCTGTCAGTATAATACATTTCTTTCCATTGGTCAGATAAGGTACCACTTACCGCACTACCCGCCGCTTTAAATAATCCCATAAAAATCCTTTTATACAAAAGGCTCCCGAGATTTCTCTCGAAGCCTTATAATTACTAAATTTGTTTAACAATCAGCAAGTGATTACTCGATGATAGTAGCAACACATCCTGATCCTACTGTTCTACCACCTTCACGTTTCCACGGATATTATATAATAGGTAGAAACTCATTATTTTTTGTTTCTTTTCATCTCCATATTTCACCGTTTTCGTGTGGTTTTGAAATTTTTTAGAACCATTGTAGAACCGGAGGGGAATTTTTTACTTCCAATAAATTATATAAAATATATTTTCTCTTGAACACTGAAATTTTTATCATTTTCGCCAATCACAGTATCAAATCCATCAGAGAGCTTTTCTATAAATTCTTTTTTTGCCGCCTCTAGTACTCTTTGATGACTTAACTTTTTATCTCTTGGCATAGCATTCTCTCACATTTAAGCGTCTCATTCATACTAACTCTTTCATTCGTGCAAACTCATACAATTATTACTTTCATCTTCCCTGCTTCTTAACACTTCATCCCAGTGCTCTATCACTTTTTTCGCAATAGACGGATCATACATAACTCCTATATTTTTCTCGATTTGATCTTTGCAAATATTCGTGTCCATTCCTTTTCGATATGGTCTGTCTGAAATCATGGCATCTATAGAGTCTGCAATTGCAATAATTCTTGCACCAAGCGGGATATCTTCCCCCTTTAAGCCATCAGGATATCCTTTACCGTCATATCTTTCATGGTGCGACCTTACAACATCTGCAACTACTTCAAAGGACTTTGCA
>JAZQOC010000075.1:0-63176 GCA_045627645.1 Lachnospiraceae bacterium | reverse complement strand
ATGACATGCACCGATGCCAAGCCCCGCAATAATAGCAAGAACCGCAAGTACTGTAATCCAAAGCTTTGGCTTGTTAATTGGAAGATCGCCCACCAGTTTTCCTGTCTGTCCATTCATGGCAAATGTGTAACTCTGTCCATTGCATCTAGTTGTAAGAAGCCATACAGGCAACATTGCATAATACGCTTTGCCCTGCTTAACGTTAATAATCTCCTTCTTTGGTGAAGCAGTTGTATAGTTCTTGTTATTAATAACATCCATGTACAATGCTGACTTTGTTGATTCTTTTGCTCGAACAATGGCACGTTTCGCATTTTCCTCAACAGAAACATCGTACTTATCAGCCATGTAACCTGTGAGATATGCTTTTGAAAATGGTTTCAAATCATCATAGTTGTATGGCTCAATAGAATCCATCAGCTTGTCATCCATCTTAGTTGAAGCATCAGCCGGAATCTTCTTGAATTCAAATCTACCTTTTCTTTCAACATGGTAATATTTCTTTGTGATAATCTCCTCGTTGCCCTGTCTCTTCTTGTCTTCGTGAATAGCCTCGTAAGTACAATCACCATCAGCTGTTCCGTCATAGAGCCAGAATGGAACATAAACACCCTTGATTTCATCAAGATGATTAGCATTCTTAAACGCCTGTGGTAAAAGATATCTCTTACCATAATGCTTCTTAAGTGCATCAAGTGCTGCATCCTTCTCAAGTTTAAATGGTAACACGAAATCTGGCTTAAGCATGTCTGTAAACTGACCTGGCACAATAGTTGGATTGCCACAATATGGACAGCTTGATGCTGCAAAATTGTCATCACACACAAGAGTTGCGCCACAGCTTGGGCATCCATAGGACTTCATGCCATCACCGTTCCAGTGCTCGTCTGTTACAGTCCATTCATTGTCAGATGCAGGCTTGTTGTCAGCATCTTTCTTGGCCTGAACTGCTGCCTTGTCTGCTTCTGCATACTTATCTTCAATTTCTTTTACCGAATACTTACTATCGCAGTATTCGCACTCCATCATTCCTGATTTTGCTGCAAAATGCAATGGTCCCGAACATGCAGGACACTTATAATTTGTTATCTGTTCCGCCATACTTCCTCCTTGGCTAGCATTGTACACAATGCTCATTTTCCCTTAATTATTATATATTCAGCCTTTCGCCAATATTACATTCCTATAAGTTCCAAACACTTATCTACGTTGGCATAAAAATCATCCAGCACCACATCAAGTGCTACATCCTTAAATGCATTGTATATTGGCATACGCTCTTCATACAGTTTCTTAAGTCCGTCTCCGGCTGAGAGTGGTCTTCCTTCTGTAGCAAGCTTCTCAAGTTCCTGATTGAGAAGAACGACTACACCATTTTGTCTAAGTGCTTCTCTGTTATCCTCTCTAAGAACTGCGCCGCCACCTGTAGCTATAATCACACCGCTTTCCTTGGCAGCTTCCTTGACAACAATGCTCTCTTTTTCTCTAAACTCGGCAACACCATATTGTGTAATATAGTCACCTGCTTTCATGCCATACTTTACAGTGAACTCATCATCTGTATCAATAAACTTTCTTCCAAGCTTATCACGAAGAAGTTTACCCAGAGTAGTCTTTCCACTTCCTGGCATACCGATTAGTACTATATTCTCTTTCTGATTTCTTACAATCTTAACGACTCTCTCTATTTCTTCAACAGCTTCCTTGGAAAGTTTAGAATCTATTTTCAAATCCACCTTATCCAACTCATCTGCATGCTTCCATATCTCTTCAGCATACCAGCCCTGAGCTATAAGCATAGCCAATCCACAAGTTGCTGGAATACCCTTCTTTTTCGCATTCATCACAAGATAGGTTTCCAATGGATTGTATATTACATCAATAACAGCTTCCAAACCCTCAAAAACATCCAAATCAATTGGAGTAGCATCATTGTTTGGATACATACCAACAGGTGTGGTATTAACTAAAATCTTTGCATCCTGCCATTCCTGAGCACTTGCGTAATCAGATTTGTACACCACCTGCTCACCTGTCGCATATTCTGGCTTGTTGATTCTGTCTTCTTCTTTTTCCGGCTTCTTTCTTGAGACTATTGTAACTGACTTGGCGCCACTCTTAAGAGCCACATAAGTAGCAGTCTTACTGGTTCCACCGCTACCAAGGATAACAACCTTTTTGTCCTTCCAATCTGTACCTATGCTCTTTGCAATATAAGCAAAGCCAAGACAGTCCGTGTTGAATCCAAGAATCTCATCGCCCTTGTTAAGCAATGTATTTACGCATCCTATATCTGTCGCAATCTCATCAGGCTTACAATGCTTCATAGCCACTTCCTTGTAAGGAATTGTGACATTGATTCCATCAAAATCTGCCTTATCTAAAAATGCGTCAACTTCTTCTTTACTTACTGGGATAAGACCATAGTCAGACTTTCCCATCTGTGCATGTAATACTGGTGAAAAACTGTGTCCAAGTTTTTCTCCTAATAGTCCATATCTCATTTCAATCTCCATTTCACTTATGAAATCTGTGGCTACTGTCTCCAAATACAATTTATGTAATTATAGCATTAAACTCTGCTGCTAAATATCAAAAATACTTATATTTTAAAATTAGTTCATCAGAAGCATCAGTTTCTTTTGCTCAGCTCCACTGCCTGTAACCGCATCCAATATACTCTGACTTCCATACCTCATTACAGGCGGCCAAGTATTCTGCTTTATTATTGCTCTTTCTTATCTTTTTAAGAGGCTTTTCTATGTCTCTGTACTGGGCTCCAAAATATCCCCAGGCTTCCTTGAGTTTAAATATCGCATCTTTGTCCGACCAGGTAGTCGCATATGTATCAAACAAGTCATCATGAAATTCATGAAGTTCTTCACCGGTCATCTTCTGTCCTGTTTTGATTTCCCTGAATATTCCAGGGTTAGCTATTGCCCCACGGCCTATCATGATGCCAGAGAGGTTGGGATACTCATTTACCAGCCTGTTGTAATCTCCGGTTGTATTGATATCGCCATTGTAGCAAACCGGTGCCTTACTCTTATTGAAGCCATACTCAAACATATCCATTCTTGGATTTCCTCTATAGAAATCTGCCTGAATACGTGGGTGAATCATAAGCTCTGATATTGGATATTTGTTATAGATATTCATGACATCTTCAAAATCATCCGTATCCTCAAGTCCTACTCGGGTTTTAACAGAGATGTCTACCTTTGTGGACAGGTCATTTTCAAAGATTCCTGCAAGAAAGTCGTCCAATACATAGAGATCTCTGAAGAATCCACTTCCTCTGTTCTTCTTTACTACAGTTGCTGACGGGCAGCCACAGTTGATGTTGATTTCCTTATATCCCAGTTCAATCAGAAGTTTGGCCAGTTCCAGAAAATGCTCTGCATTATTAGTAAGCACCTGTGGCACCACATTGAGCCCTTCATTGTGTTCTGGGATAATTTCCCTGCCATCTTTGGTCTTCAATATTTTATTTTGATTTGGTGTTATGAACGGAGTGTAATACTTGTCTACATGTCCGAAATGCCTGGCAAGCGCATTTCTAAATATATAGCCAGTCAGTTCCTCCATTGGTGCTAAATACAACATTTTCTATGCTTTCTCCTGTTTTTGTTGCCCCTTTTCCCTGTGTTGGCCTGCGTAAGGGCCACAATTTTCAGGTTTCCCACTGTTTTGTTGTCCTAAACAGCTACCCATAAAAAAGGGCCTCGAATTGAGGCCCTATAGTTTCTAAATGTACTTCTTGTATGAATCTAATTACAGAAGTTTCTGCTCCATAGCATCTGGATCAACTGAGTACTGGATAGCTGTATCTCTGTCAATCTTGAATGCATCGTATAATTCCTTAAGAGAATCATCCATTGTAATCATACCCATCTTACGGTTTGTCTGCATAACTGAGTTAAGCTGATGTGACTTACCTTCACGAATCATGTTCTTAACAGCGTTTGTTGTATGAAGTACTTCGAATGCTGCAACTCGTCCATCACCTTCAAGTGTAGGCATAAGCTGCTGAGAAATAACTGCTTCAAGTACGGCTGCAAACTGAACTCTGATCTGCTGCTGCTGATGAGGAGGGAATACGTCGATTACACGGTCTACAGTACTTGCAGCACCAATTGTATGGAGTGTTGAAAGAACCAAGTGACCTGTTTCAGCTGCTGTAATAGCTGTTGAAATTGTTTCGTAGTCACGCATCTCACCTACGAGGATAACGTCTGGGTCTTCACGGAGTGCAGCTCTAAGAGCATTTGCATATGTCTCTGTATCAAGACCGATTTCTCTCTGGTTAACAATTGAAAGATCATGTCTGTGTAAGTACTCGATAGGATCTTCAAGTGTAATGATATGTGCATCTCTTCTATGGTTAATTGTATTGATAATAGAAGCAAGGGTTGTTGACTTACCAGAACCTGTAGGTCCAGTTACGAGGATAAGTCCACGCTTTCTGCTCCAAAGATCGATAACTGAATCTGGAACACCTAATAATGCAGGTGATGGTACTTCTGAGTTAACGAGACGTAATGCCATCGCTGCTGTACCTCTCTGCTTAAATGCGTTAACACGGAAACGTCCATGTTCTGGAATTGAGTACGAGAAGTCGTGCTCACCATGCTGCTCATATGCTCTCTTCTGCCAATCATTCATAACCTCATCAAGAAGTCTCTGTGTATCTGCTGGCATAAGAATCTTATAACTCGAATCAATTGGAACAAGTCTACCATGAAGTCTCATCTTAGGTGGTAAACCAACAGTAATATGAACGTCAGATGCACCTGAGTCTATGGCTTTAACAAGAATCTCATCAATTTCTTTCATAGTAAAATACCCCTTACTTTAAAATTTCCTTCATAAAACACATTCTATCACAATTTTTTCTACATAACTACACCATTTTGTAAATAAATTGTAAATAAAAAGGACTTCGCATGACGGGTACGAAGTCCTTAAATGTTCATCTAATATATCAAAAAGCGATTAAGCCATCTTGTTAACAGCTTTTGCCATACGAGAAACTTTTCTAGATGTTGTATTCTTATGATAAACACCCTTAGAAGTAGCCATATCAATTGTCTTTGTAGCATCTGTTAAAGCTGCCTGAGCTGCTGCCTTATCATTTGCATCGATAGCTGCGTAAACCTTCTTTACAGAAGTCTTAACTGCAGACTTGATTGACTTATTTCTCTCTGCATTTCTTTCGCTTACAAGAATTCTCTTCTTAGCTGATTTAATGTTAGCCATTCTGATTTCCTCCTATGTCGAATAATCACGTATACCGGTGTACATCTAAGCCGGACACGGACGATTCGATGTAAACACGCCTATTTATGATATATCAAGCGTATATGCTTGTCAACATGTTTTATGAATAATTATAATTTTTTCTTCTAAAAGAAGCTTTCGCTTCCTCAAAACACTGCAATTACAGCAAAAAGTTTGCAAGTACACGGTTGCTTACGTCAATTCCCTGAGTGGTAAGAACAATGTTGTCACCATCCACAGTTAGTAAGCCTTCGCCACATAATTTCTCAATAGCCTTACCATATATATCTTCTATATCAACATGGAATCTGTTCTTAAACTCTTCCTTCGATACGCCTTTCATCATTCTAAGGCCAAGATACATAAACTCTTCCATTTGCTCATTTTTAGAAATGAGCTGTATAGCTTCATGATACTTTTCCGCTAATAGCAACTGTCCAAACTCATCTGTAGTCAGAGACTTTGCTTCCTGGATAACTTCCATACCATAGTCATCATCCTCATCAAAATCACCTGCACCCACATAATATGGCTGGTTCTGGGCAACACCTTTGGTATTACAGGTGTTAATAAATTTGTACCAATCCTCAGTATTGCTGTATCGCACATTTTTCACATAACTTGACGCACCGAGGCCAAAACCGATGTAATCAATTCCCACCCAGTAACTCTTGTTGTGCTCACACTCATAGCCATCCAAACTATAGTTTGATATCTCATAACGGTGGTAGCCATTTGCCTTAAGATATTCATCTGTATAATAATACATTTCTCTTTCTGTATCTTCATCTGGAAGATCAGGCCAAAGCTCCACACCCGACTGGGCAAATGCGCCACCAGCAACCGATACAACTTCACCTTTGAGATTTACTCCTGCGCAGGCACATTTCTCTTCACCGTAAATGTCATAGAACGGAGTTTCCTCTTCTACTATCAGACTATAAGAAGAAATATGCTCAGGTTTAAGTTCAACTACCTTAGAAAGAGTTTCCTTGTAGCTTTCCAAAGTCTGACCTGGAATCGCACTCATCAGATCAATATTGATGTTTTTAAATCCTGCTTCTCTGGCCCATTTATAAGTATCCAAAAATTCTGCATAATTATGAATTCTTCCCAGATGCTTAAGTTCATCGTCGTTAGCCGACTGAAGACCTATGCTTATTCTGTTGATGCCAATTTTCTTCCACTCTTCAAGTTTTTGCGCTGTTGCTGTACCAGGATTGCACTCAATTGTAATCTCCAGATTATCTCCCATCACAAAACGATTGCTGATAGCTTCCAAAATCCTTCCGATTTCCTTAGCTTCCAGTATTGATGGTGTTCCACCCCCGAAAAATACGGTCGCAATTTCATATTGACCAGAAAAGTCAGCATCATCAAGAGCATAAAATTCTATCTCTTTGAGCAATGCCTCGATGTATTGCATTTGCTCAGCCTTGCTAGCCTTATCCGATAAGAAATCACAATATAAACATTTTTTCACACAAAAGGGGATATGCACATATATCCCCAGTTTTTTTCTATTCATTAACTTAATCCTCATCAAGTTTAAGTACACTCATGAATGCCTTCTGTGGTATCTCTACGTTACCAATCTGGCGCATACGTTTCTTACCTTCCTTCTGTTTCTCAAGAAGTTTCTTCTTACGAGAGATATCACCACCATAACACTTAGCAAGTACATCCTTACGAACTGCCTTGACTGTCTCTCTGGCAATTACCTTGCCACCGATAGCAGCCTGAATAGGTACCTCAAACATATGTCTTGGAATTTCTTCCTTAAGCTTCTCGCACATTCTTCTTCCTCGCTCATAAGCACTTTCTTTATGAACGATAAATGAGAGCGCATCCACTTCTTCCTTGTTGATTAGAATGTCTAACTTAACAAGTTCTGACTTCTCGTATCCCTTTAACTCATAATCAAAAGAAGCATATCCTCTTGAACGGCTCTTTAATGCATCGAAGAAGTCATAAATAATCTCATTAAGAGGAATCTCATACTTAAGCAGTACTCTGGTTTCCTCCATATAATCCATACTTATATGTCTGCCTCGTCTCTCCTGACAAAGCTGCATAATCGCACCAATATACTCTGTAGTAACCATAATCTCTGCTACTACAATTGGCTCTTCCATATATTCAATCTCTGAAGGATCTGGAAGATTCGATGGATTGGTGAGTTCTATCATATCTCCATTAGTCTTATAAACTCGGTATATAACACCTGGAGCTGTTGTAACAAGATCAAGATTGTATTCTCTTTCCAGTCTTTCCTGAATAATCTCAAGATGCAACAATCCAAGGAAACCACATCTGAAACCAAAGCCCAGTGCTATTGATGTCTCTGGCTCAAAGAAAAGTGATGCATCATTGAGCTGCAGCTTCTCGAGTGCTTCCTTTAAGTCTTCATATTTTGCGCTGTCTGCAGGATACATACCACAATACACCATGGATTTTACTTCCTTATAGCCAGGAAGTGCTTCTTCACATGGATTGTTGGCATCTGTTACTGTATCGCCTACAGCTGTATCTTTCACATTTTTAATAGAAGCAGTAATATAACCTACCATACCTGCCTTGAGTTCGTCACATGGCATAAATGTTCCTGCGCCAAATGTTCCAACCTCAACAACATCACAGCTGGCACCCGTTGCCATCATCTTGATTGTTGTTCCCTTTTTCACCGAACCGTCCATGAGTCTGCAGAAAATGATAACACCTCTGTACGAATCATAGAGCGAATCAAAAATGAGAGCCTTAAGTGGCGCATTGACATCACCCTTTGGAGCTGGAATCTTCTCAACTATCTGTTCAAGAACATCTTCTATACCTATTCCATTTTTTGCACTGATAAGTGGTGCATCCTGTGCCTCTAATCCGATTACATCCTCAATTTCATCAATAACACGCTGAGGCTCGGCACTTGGAAGGTCGATCTTATTGATAACAGGGAATACATCAAGGTTATGGTCAAGGGCTAGGTACACATTGGCCAAAGTCTGAGCTTCAATTCCCTGAGCCGCATCAACTACAAGAATCGCTCCATCACAGGCAGCCAACGAACGGCTTACCTCGTAGTTAAAGTCAACATGGCCAGGAGTATCAATGAGATTAAAGATATACTCTTCTCCATCCTTAGCTTTATATACAGTTCTTACAGTCTGCGCCTTGATTGTAATACCTCGCTCACGCTCGATATCCATATTGTCAAGGACCTGTTCCTGCATCTCTCTTTCAGTGAGAAGTCCTGTTTTTTCTATTATTCGGTCAGCCAGGGTTGACTTACCATGATCTATGTGCGCAACTATACAAAAGTTACGTATTTTACTCTGATCGAAATTAGACATGATAATCTCCATTTCACTTGTGAAATCCGGAGCTGTCTATTCGTGCACCCCTATATGGGGGGAAACAAATAGGCAGGTGTGTAAAATATTCTATGCTACACACTTTTCCTTACTTTTTAGTTTTCTTACCTGTTTCTTTTGCTTCTGGTGTTGTTTCAGCAACTGCGCTTGGGATATTGTCTCCCTGTGGCGCATTTCTTGTTTCCTTAAGCATATAGCGTCTGATGCCAGTATCTCCATTGATGATCATTACATCTCCGGCAACATCAACAGACTTCGCATTGCCAATCTCTTCAAGTTCGTCGAATTTTTCATTGATAATGATTGCTTTTCCATCTCTGATGACTAAAGCGTATCCATTTACAAATGAAGTTGCATCGTCATAGCTTACCTTTATAGGCTCGCCCTTAAGGTCAAGATATCCGGCCTTTCCGCCGTCCTTATACATCCAGTAATCATTGGCACTAATATTGATCTCATCGTATACAGCCACAACTATTTTGTCTGTAATGCTGTCGGTTGTCATGCCCTTGCCCTTAGACATATCAATGAGCACATCCTTATCTCCAATTGTAAGTACCATATATGCTCCAAAGTTGTAATAGATTTCACCATCTACAACATAGCCCTTGACATCAATTGCACCGTTGTTGAAGTTTCCAACTTTGAAACCTTTCTTATCATCAGGCGAAAGATATGCAGTATCGAGATCTGCAAACCAGGCACCCTTATCTGTATACCATGAGTATGGATCTTCTACATCATAAAGATCCTTGTATACGAAGTAACCACCTACTGGCGCATTGAGGATTTCATCCATATGGAATACAGGTCCGCCTGCAAGTTCATCTTCCTCATAATCGTAGTCATCTTCGTCTTCTTCTGAATCATCAATATCGTCTTCTGATTCCTCATCAAGTTCATCTGCGTCCTCGTCATCTAACTCATCCGCATCCTCGATTGGATTACCCTCTTCGTCGTAAAGGATTTCCTTTTCTTCTTCAGCTTTTTCCTCTTTATTTTTCTTAGCCGAACTCTTTATATTCTGCTGAAGGAGTTTATTATCTTCCTTCCACTGCTTAACTTCTTTGTCAAATGCGTCAATTCCAGGTGCCTGAGCAAACCATGCTATCTTGCCATTTGAATCCATAATTCCACAGTTAAGATTTGTTGGATTGGTATCCTGATCTTCTGTTGGAATTGCTGTGAATCCCATGACAGTTGTCTTTCCATCCATAAATCCATTGAGTGAGAACTGGTCATTGACATACAAGGTAAGATATGGCTTATCCTTTGTACCGAGCTTGTGATATTCAACTCTGTTCTTTCTGCTGTCTTCCTTATCTTCTATACCAAGAATATATGTTTCTCCAGATACAACAATCTTATTGTTGCCCTTGTACAATTCCTTACCTGTGCTGTCAAAAAGAGTGTATGTTGTAGTTACTTCTTCGTAGGAATATGTTGTACCATCCTTTTCCTCAGTAACACTCTCTGTCTTGCTTGTAGCCAGTACAAACATACCTTCTTTAGTTGGAATCTGGCCAATCTCTGTATACTTCACTGGTACGATTTCTTTTCCTTCGTAATCAATCGCACCATATTTATCTGCTTTTCTTACAATAATTGAGCCACCGTCAGCGTATACACACTCGTCATATCTGGCATTGCCCTGTACAACACCTATAAGACTTTCCTCTGGCATCTCTTCCTCTTCTTCAACCACAGCTTCTACTGTTGGCTCCGCTGTAACTTCTGGCTCTTCTGTTGGGATTGCAACTATTACAGTTTCTGGCTCTTCTTCTATGACCTTGTTTCTGCCGCCCATCATGGCTGCAATATACACAATTGCAAGTAAGATGAAGATACCACCAGCTGCTATTATGCCAATTTTAATCTTTTTGATACGCTCTTCTTTAAGTTCTTCAGGGGTTTTAGAGGAAGTTTCTGTTTCCTGGGATTCCTCTGCATTTTCGGTTGCTTCAGCAGTGGCTTCTACGGAGGAAGTTTCTGCCGCCTGGCTTTCCTCTGCATTTTCGGTTGCTTCAGCACCTGCTTCTACGGAGGAAACTTCTGCCACCTGGCTTTCCTCTGCACTTTCACTTGCTTCAGCACCTGCTTCTACGGAGGAAGTTTCTGCCACCTGGCTTTCCTCTGCACTTACCTCTGATTCAGTCTTTGTTTCTGCAGAGATTTCCTCTGTTTTCACATTTTCCTCTGCTTTTTCTGTAATTTCTTCATTCTTCTCATTAGTTGGTTCCATAATAACTCCTCTTTGTCACCAATTTCCCCAATATCCACCTGCAATTTTGCCAAACGCCGGCTTGCAATTCGCAGATTACCTGCTGTGACCGCCACCACCGTGGCCACCACCACCACCGCCGCCATGGCCACCGCCACTGCCACTGCTGGTTTCAATCTTAACCTTAGATACACTCTTTCTGATGAATCTATCCTGTCTATTTGTAATATTAGGCTTACCATTAACAACATATGTAGTACTTGTTGTTGTAACCTTATCAAGCTTGCTTCTCCAGTTAACAGCAACATAAAGAGCTGCTATCACTAATGCTATTGCCAAAATAGTAAGTGGTCTGAATATAGTCATTGCACCACCAATTGGTGTCATATAATCTGGAATAAGCTTCACAACCTTTGAATAAGCCTTAAAATAATCATCACTTGTCGAATGATCATTAAGATCAACCAAGCCTATATCCATTATCTTCTCGCATTCACTAGGAGTTAATCTTTCTTTTGCTTCGCCATAAGTTGACATCCAGGAATCAACTCTGCCTGTTGAAGGCTCACGGAAACAGTTATCTACAAATACAACATTGCTACCAAGTGGCTTTTCATAGCCCATGTTATGGATATCTGCAAATGCGTCAGCATATCCCTTTACATAGTAATGTCTTACTTCAATATCATAATCGTCCTGTCCATAAGTTCCGTTATTAAATTTATCTTCGAGTGATTCGTTTAGTATTACTACTGCTATATCGCAATGCGACTTCTTCTCTGCCTTAGCAATAGTTTTCTCAAGCGCCGCTTCCTGAGCATCAGTCAGATTATCTGCCAGGTCAAATACACTATGTGTCAAATCTGTAGCTTCGTTATTCCATTTCTTGCCACTGTTACTAATGACAACAGTTATACAAATAGCAAATATAATAGCAGTAACAATAAATGAGGCTTTAAAATAATCAAAATACTTTTTCATTTTCTTCCTCCTACATTGCCATTAATGCCATTCTAATCAAGAAACCAATAACTGTTATTAGACCAAACACTGTTGCACCGTAAGCTACAACCTTTGGTTTTGAAACTGGTGTTTCACCCAAAACTTTACCTGTTTGCCCATTTACATGGAACTTGTAAGAAATGCCCTGATATTTGAATACATATTCCCACACTGGAAGCAGTGCATAGTCAACTGCCTTCTTTGTAGTATTGATTGTCTCCTGTGCATTAGTAAGTGTTGCATATCCACTGACAGTTCCACTTATCATGGTATGTGAATCTTTCTTAACCTTAGCTTCTGCACGTGGTGTAAGTTTCATCTCACCCATGTTGTACTTCTCTGCCAGGAAGCCTGACAAGAACTTATCTTGATGAAGTTCAAGTTCTCCATAATTGTATGGTTCCAAAAGATCCATAGTCTTGTCATCCATCTCAATCGATGCATCTACAGGTACCTTATCAAAATCTGCATTAAGATCTCTTTGTACGTCAAAGTAAGATGTTTCTGTATATCTGTATCTGCTGTCAGACCAGGTTCTTACTTTTGTTCCAACAGCACTATAGTGCATATCACTTCTGTAATTGTACATGAAGAATGGCACGTAAGTACCTTCCATCTTGTCTATGCTTGCATTTGACATGAATCCTGCTGGGGTAAATGGTTTGTTATCGAACTCCTTGCGCAAGATATCCTTTGCCTGATTCTTACTAATCTTAAATGGGATAATTAAATGTGGAGTAAACTGTCCCTGAACACGCTCATCAACAATCATGTATGTGCCACAGCTTGGACATTTTGTTGCTGATGTGTGCTCCTTTATATCTACTGGTGCGCCACAACTTACACATACTGCATTTGTTGGCAATATTGTCTGTGAATCTTCTATCTTCTCTTCCGAATCAAGTGAATCACAATGTGGGCAGCACATAGTCTTCTTCTCAGGGCTATATACTATATTTCCACCACAATTTTTGCATCTAAATAACATACTCTTCCCTCTTAGACAGATCACATTCTGTCTGGTGCTTCAAAGCCTAATACGCTGATACAATCCTCAAGTACGCGCTTGCATACTACTAACAGTGCAATGTATCCAGCCTGTTTTGCCTTATCTTCTTCTGCCATAATCTTTGTCTCATGGTAGAATCCGTTAAATGCGTTAGCCAAATCATATATATAAGAACATATCTTATTTGGTGCCAACTCATCATAAGCTGCTTCCATCATTGAGATAAATCTAGTAATCTCAAGCATAAGATTCTTCTGCTGTTTTGTCTCTGGTGCAAGTAACTTTGCATCTGCAACCACACCACCGTTTGCTTCGTATTTTGCAAGAATTGACTTAATACGAACAATAGTATAAAGAATGTATGGGCCTGTATCTCCTTCAAATGATGTGAACTTATCAATATCAAAGATATAATCCTTTGCAGGCTGGTTAGACAAATCACCATACTTAATAGCAGCCATAGCGATTTTCTTAGCTGTTGCCTTTGCTTCCTCTTCTGGAAGATCACGGCCTTCGCTCATTTTTCCATACATCTTGTCATCAATTTCTTTTATAAGATTCTCAAGACGCATTACGCCACCTTCACGTGTCTTAAATGCGTGTCCATCTTTTCCATTGACAGTACCAAAGCCGATATGATCAAGCTGTGTGCCTTCATTGACAAGTTTTGTCTTCTTAGCACATCTGAATACCTGCTCGAAATAAAGATTCTGTCTCTTATCTGTAAGGTAAATAATTCTGTCTGGCTTAATTGTATTCATACGATCCATAATTGTAGCCAAATCAGTTGTATTGTATAAAGATGCTCCATCAGACTTAAGAATCATACATGGTGGCACTTCTTTAGTATCTGTCTCTTCCTTAACATCTACAACAAGGGCACCGTCACTAATATAAGCGTAACCGCCGTCCTTCATATCCTGAACCATGCCTGGAATAATATCATGAACAGAGCTTTCACCCTTCCAAAGTTCGAAATCTACAGCAAGGTTGTCATAGTTTCTCTTCAAGTCAGCTACAGATACATTCATTACATGGTTCCAAAGTGCACGATATCCACGCACACCACTCTGAAGCTTAAATGTTGCTTCCATAGCCTTTGCTTTATACTCTGGATCTTCCTTGCTCTTTCCTGAAGCTGTTGGATAGATCTCCTCAAGTTCTGTAACTGTTACAGGTGATTCTGCTGGATACTCTCCCTCAAATGTCTCATCAAAGTATACGAGTTCAGGCATTCTTTCCTTAATTTCTGTGATGACAAGACCCATCTGAAGTCCCCAGTCACCAAGATGTATATCACCTATAGCCTCGTGTCCCATATAACGACAAAGCTGCTTTACGCACTGTCCGATAACAGCACTACGAAGATGTCCTACATGAAGAGGCTTAGCAACGTTAGGTCCACCATAATCGATTACAATCTTCTTGCTGTCGCCTGTTTCAAGACCAAACTTTTCAGCCTCACTCATATTGGCAACGTACTCTGCTAAGAATTCATCTGACATATTCATATTAAGGAATCCAGGATTAACTGCCTCTACATCCTTAAGTGCTTTACTGTCTGCAAGTTTTTCTACTATCTCATTGGCAATCATAATAGGTGCTTTCTTGTAGAGCTTTGCGCCTGCCATAGCACCATTACACTGAATTTCACAAAGGTCAGGTCTGTTTGACCATGTAGCACGACCAAGATTTGCATCATAGCCTGCTGCCTCAAATGCGTCTGCCAGTTCCTTGCTGATTAAATCTAATATTTTTTCCATTTATTCAACTCCTTTTACCCCTTGTGGGGACTATTCGGTCACAAAATAATTCAATATATTATACTCGTTTTGCCCTTTAATTACAATGTCCACTCACTAAATGCATGTGGTCTGTCAGGCTCATTTTCAATACCTTTTCGTCTCTTATATTCGCTTCTTGCAGCTATGATAATGAGCAATGCACCAGCGGCTAAAAGGTATACCCACCATGCTATACTCATCCAGAATTTTCTTGATGCATAAATACTCTGAGCTATTAAGGTAATTCCCGCCAACAGGAACCACTGCTTTTTCTTGGTCATGTATGCCCATATAAGTACCGCGAGCATAACGACACCAAGTACAAGAGCATCTGTAACCTGACCTGTGGCTATCGCATTTTCACCCTGGATAATTGCAGAAATCAACGCCGCTGCAAATGTGATCCATCCCCAGAGCTCATCTGTCTGCTGTCTGTATACAACCAGCATATTAAATATGCACACACCCATAAATGCCAGAATAATCCACTCTGCCTTCCATCTGTCTGAAATCTCAAACCATGGCTGAGTAATCCATGCAATAGCAACTGTAGCTGACGAAAGTGTCAGTATCGCTTTGTTAACGGTTGCATATGGATTGTCATTGTATCGTCTGTAGAAACTTAAGAAATAAACTGACAGCATAATCAATGCAGCAAATTCCCATTTGCTTCCACCATCACACCACAATACTATTATTGGTATTATTGCTGAGATGTTGACCATGTCATCAGCAAAGCTCTTCTCTGCATCATTGTCCCAAAGAAGATGAAGTCCAAAGCCCGCTAACATAGCAACTGCATAAACCGCAAACCAGCCTGCAGTTGGCAAATCAAGTGCAAACAGCAGTACATATATCTGTACGATTGGAAGGAATGCCCATTTAGACATACCCTTGATATGAAGGTATACAAGGTAGGCTATTCCAAATATTCCTGCAAGAATAAATATTCCCTTAGCTTCATAAGCCCATGCCATAATCGAGAAACCAACCATGGCAAATCCTGTTTCTATAAGCAGAGTTTTCTTCTTGTTCAGGTACGAAATAATAAACAGAGCTATCATTCCTGCAAGGTAGATAACGACCTTAATCATACCTATATTGCCTGCTCTGTACGAGTAATCTGTAGCAGAATCAAACTCAGTCATAAAGGCCAGGGCAATACTGATTAACCAAAGGAGCGAACATGCTCTCTTATATTTTCTCCAGACAAATGCAACTATTGCTGTAGTTGCAAGCATAAATAATATTAGCCATTCAGCCTCAAAATCATAAGGGACCTCAAAAAATGGCTGATTGGCAAGTATCACCATAGCCAATACTGTCGATACTGTTAACAATATCCTGTCCACGATAAAGTTGCTTCTTCTATAAAAGCTTGCAATATATCCTGCAATCATAAGCGAAGCGAAGAAGCCTGTTATATCATTGTTCCAGCTTATTTCTGCTGCATAGAATAACAGAATAATACTTCCGATGCTTATCCAGTCTATTCTTGTTCCGGCTTCATCTGTTGCTACAACAGTTTTATAAATTAATCTTCCTGCTACAATAGCAACAGCTGCTATAACCCATGCTGCTATAACTATAATCAGCTTATTATCCTCATAAAGCAAATAATCAAGCAAGTATGCAATGCTTATGAAGAATACACCCGCTGAGAAAAACGCATTTCTATTTTCACAACTAATATGTTCCATAACATACAGTATGGCTGAGAAAATGAGCAGCACTATCGCGCCTACTGCGAATACATCTGAATTCCAGCCCAGGCATCCACAGAAAAATGCTAAGGACAAAGTTATCTGAGCAAACCAGGATACGCACTCTTCAATCTTCTCAAAGCGAATGTCTTTTCTTCTATAAAGCAGAAGAACCGCATAAATAATCATGAAAATGAAAAGACCGATTATAAATCTCTGGTACAGTAAGAATGGTATTCTAAATGATACACCCAATGTTACAATTCCAAGTCCAACTGCTATGATGTTAAACTTCTTAGCACAATCCAGACGTTCTTCCAGTGTATTAGTCACATCCTCTTCTCTAAAATCAGTAAGCATGCGCCACAAAGCTAATCCAAGGTTAATAATTGCAAGAATCACTAAACCAATGAATGGCCAGAATGTAACATCATCCTTTCCAATTCCATAGTAGAACATGCAGATAAACACATTCACAACATGGAATACATATCCAATTACTCTTGCGCTCGAACCAATTACATCTATCTCACGTGGCTGCTCAACAAACATCACATACGCATGTGTTGCAAGAAGCACGATTCCGACGCAAATCATAACTGGCACTATATCGTCAAAAGCAAAGACGTTGAAAAGTACAACCGAAAGTAACAGAGCGTAGTATCCGATCATACCCAAAACCTTATTCTTGTAAATGAGCGCACCAACTATCATAGTTACAGCTACAATAAATGCTGATATGCTCCACAGCGCCATTCCGCCGTCACCACTCAATGAATAATATGGTCCATACCATTCAAAATATCCTGCTGCCAGGTTAATAATTGCTAAAAATGCGCTACCCAATATATAGAAAGTAATACTTGTATTTCTTAATTCCAGTTTCTTTTCTGCAATAAATGCGCCACCGTAAAATACTGCAACCGCTCCAAGTAAAACCGCAATCTTACCGAAGGCTGGAAGTATGTTCCATGTAGTTGTAGCAAAGATTGCGCCTGCTGCAAGAACTAACAAAATACCTATACCAAAGAGAGCTGTACCTGGTGCGATGCCTTGCTTTGCCTTAGTCTTTGGAGCCTTGATTTCAACGGGTTCAACCGGCACATCGATGCGCTCTGTCTTAACAGATTCAGATATCTGACTAACTGCAGATTCTTTTACAACTTCAGCTGCCTCATTGGAATCCTTCTTCTCTCCCCTGGCCTCTCTCAGTGCCTGCTGAAGAGCTTTGTTTTGCTTTCTGTATTCATCCAGCAAAGCCTTCTGACTTTCAAGCATCCGTCTTAACTCTTCCACGCTCGCTTTAAGGCTCTTATTTTTCTTTGATTTTAAGATTAGTAAAATTCCCAGAATAATTGGGGCAACTAACCACGCTACTACAAATATTTCCATAAAAATCTCCATTTCACTTATGAAATCCGAAGCGATCTGTATTTTTCTATTTATTATGCATAAACGCATATGTTCCTACTTTGGGATTATAAACTTAAAATGCCTTATAAACAATAGCGTACACAAACAATACACAGATGTCTGTCTGCACCTGGCTCAATAGTCAAAAAGGCCACGGTATCCTAATTTAAATACCATGGCCCTTATAACATCTATATTTATCTTATTAACCGCTTACTCTTCTTCACTTATAGCATTGGGATCATATTCAAGAATATCCCCTGGCTGGCAATTAAGTGCATCGCAAATAGCTTCAAGTGTTGAAAATCTTATTGCACTAACCTTACCTGTTTTCATTTTGGAAAGGTTAACATTGGACACGCCAACCTTTTCTGATAATTCATTGAGGGAAATCTTACGATCTGCCATCATTCTGTCTAATCTAAGAACAATCTTGCCCATAGTCTCCCCTCCTTATAAAGTTTCATCTACTTCTTTCTGAAGTGCTGCGCCGTAATCCATAATACAGTACAGGCACCAGAAGAATAATCCAAGGAATAAACCAGTACCAAGGCCAACCTCAAGACCAACTATTACTGCTATTGCAATGAAGATTTTTTTAATCTTCGAAAGCACATTTTCCCCAAATGGAGAACCTTCTTCATCAATTAAATCAAATATCTTCTGAATAAGTCCGAATATAACAGCCATCGCTATACAAGCAGCTGCACCAATTACGCACACAATAGAATATGTTTCAGCATAAGTTCCTTTGGAAATAACTTCTTCCTCATCGATTGCAAATGAGAAAATACCTGTCCTGATATCATCAAGATTCATTTCAAAATTTCCTGGATTTGTTATCTGAGTCTGCGCAATACTTTCATTTAATTGTCCCTTGAATCCAAACATGATTCCTGCACCAACTAAACACAACACACTACTTACAATAAATAAAACCTTAAATCCCTTTGAAATCTTCTTTGCCGTATCACAGCTCTTTTTAACCTTCTCTAACTTTAATTCCTGCTCTCTCATTTTTATAATCTCCTTATTGTTTAATATTGTTTTTATCTTCTGATGCATCAGTCATTAAATTTTTAATGTTTATCGATAAATGTATGTTACAACTTAATTTTATGGATGTCAACAACTTTTTAACGATTATCATTAAATATTTTCCATTTTTCATTATTTTCAAGTCCCGAAGCCCCTATATAGGCTAATTGTGCTATAATTAAAAAAGAAATTTCACACGTGAAATGGAGCATAATATGGACGAAAGAATCAAAAAGCAGTTAGATTTTATATTGGAGATAGATAAAGAGAAGCTAATCACAAGACAGACTAGTCTTTCCAATCATGGCAGAAAGGAAAATGATGCAGAACACGCCTGGCATATGGCTATTGCCGCATACCTTTTACAGGAATATTCCAATGAACCAATAGATATAGGAAAGACAATGATAATGTGCCTGATTCACGACATCGTTGAAATAGATGCCGGAGACACTTACTGTTATGATGAAGAAGCCAAGAAAACCCAGGCAGCAAGAGAAGCCGCTGCCAAGGAAAGAATTTTTGCCATTCTTCCAGATGATCAGAAAGATAAACTCACAGAACTCTTTGATGAATTTGAAAACTGGTCTTCTCCAGAAGCCAGATTTGCTCATGCCATGGACAATATACAGCCACTCATTCTCAACAATAGTAATGGTGGTTCCGATTGGAAGGAGCATGGCGTTACAGCCAAGCAGGTATATGTGAGACAGTCCAAAACAAAGATTGGCTCAGAAAAAATATATGAAGTTACAGATGAAATAATAAAGAAACAGGTTGCTGATGGTAATATTCCAGCAGAATAAATAAGGATTAATTATGAACGCTCGCAATTACAGAAAAGAAATGGACAATATCATATCGACATTTGGTGACAATGTTCCAACACTATTGCTTCACAGCTGTTGTGCACCATGTTCCAGTGCATGTCTTGAGATGCTTACACCATACTTTAATGTAACTGTATTGTTCTATAATCCTAATATTACTAACCCGGAAGAATATAATAAAAGACTCGAAGAAGAGCGACGCTTTATTAATCAGATTAATGAACAAAAGGGCTTTTCTAAGTTTTCTAGCAGTAATCAAGAATTATGTCAACCTCTGTTTCATGAAATCAAACTGATTGACGGCAGATATGAGCCTATGGAATTTTTTGAAGTTGCAAAAGGGCTTGAAAAATGTCCTGAAGGTGGTGAGCGCTGTTTCAAATGTTATGAACTACGTCTGCGCGAGGCTGCAATTGCTGCGGCCAATGGTAAATATAATTACTTCACAACAACTCTTACTATCAGTCCACTAAAAAATGTGCAAAAGCTAAACGAAATTGGTGAATCACTTTCAGCTGAATATCAAGTCGCATTTCTCCCATCTGATTTCAAGAAAAAAGACGGCTACAAGCGTTCCATTGCCTTAAGCAGCGAATACGATTTATACCGTCAAAATTTCTGTGGATGTATATTTAGTCAGAATCAATAATAATACCATCTACCATATGTAATGTTTGACCCTTCGAGTCAACTCGTTATCTAGTCACATAATGTCCTGATACCCTAAGTGAGGTGATATTCCAGCTATCATCATACTGTGCATCAAGATATGTAATATACAGTTTGGTGTCTTCGTCTACAACTACCAAATCTACATCATATACAGTAGTAGTCTTTTCTACAGCATTAGCCTGTTCAAATCTTTCTATAAAACTTGCAATCTCATCTCTAAGATCAACCGTAGTACACAGCTGATCATCAATAACAATCTCTACCTGCTCAAGATTAACATAGCCATCTGCCCCAATACCTGCATCAACATCAAAGCCAGCAATTGTTTTATAACCTTCTACATCTATAAATGAGTTGTTACCATTGAGGTAGGCATTGTTCTTAAAGTTTCTAAACACATAGACGTTGACAGAAGTTCCCATAAGAGTAATTGCTGTCTGGTCTTCCAAAGATATAAGCATATCTGTTGCTTCTTCGCCCTCTGTCTCAAGCATGTTCTTGTAGGCAGTTGCAATTTCAGCCTTTTCTTCATCAGTGTATTCCTTATCCTGATTTGCAACAAAATCCATAACTATTTGTTTGTCTGTCCTGTCTTCCTTTTTATCCTTTTTTCCTGGTATCAGCAAAATACAAAGAAGGACAATTGCAAGGATTATTCCAAATACTGTTCCTATGAAAGATATAAGCTTTCTATACCTTTTCCAGCCTCTTTTTCTTCGTCTGTTCGCATTTCCCGGTCTAGCCTGGTTACCCGGTCTGTTATAATTTCCTGTTCTTACTGAATTCCCTACCATATCTGACTCCACCTCAATAAAATTGGGCATAACCACAATCATCTGTGATTATGCCCTAACATTATTTTAATACTTATTTGTGAATTCTACAAATCCATAACTAACCAGAGTCTTAAAGTACTGTACCACTCTGTTGTACAATGGTTCGGCTTTCTCTCCAAATTCTTCTTTAATCAATGCCGATATCGCCAAAATATCCTTTTCTCCATCCATAAGTGTCCAGATAAAATTTCCCATCTCATCTAGATGAATCTGAGATATCCTTGGTTTTTTCCAAAGCTTCTGAGCTATGAAATTGAATATTCCCGTATTTTCCTGAAATATTGTTACCTTTCCATCAACGATTTCATATTTAACACCCTGTTTTGGAACTGGTATATATTCCAGATAATTTTGAGAAGTTGAATCCTTACTCATTGATCATCTACTCTTTCTGGCTCTTTGTTGCTGCACGCCATACCAAAACAGCCATAGCAATAATAGCAATAACGCCACCAATCTGACCTGTTGTAAATGAATCAGAAATGTTGATTGCTGAATCGATACCTATTACTGCAAATACAGCAAGTAAGATACCAACTAAACCTTCACCTGCAATCATACCTGAGCAGAACAGGATACCATTGCTTGATTCGCCGTTCTCTTTCTTTCCAGCCTTAGCGCTCTTCTTATCAACAGCCATTCTGATTAAACCACCAAGCATAATTGTTGAGCTAAGTTCAAGTGGAAGGTAAAGACCAATAGCAACTGGAAGTGATGAAATACCAATTACTTCAAATGAGATTGCAATAAATGCACCGATAAATACAAGTGCCCATGGAAGATTCTCATTCATAACACCTTCAACGATCATCTTCATAAGTGTTGCCTGTGGAGCTGGAATTGCTTCTGAGCCAAATCCCCATGCCTTATCAAGAAGGAATAATACACCGCCGATTGCAAGACCTGATACAACTGTACCAAGAACTTCACCAATCTGCTGCTTCTTAGGTGTAGCACCAAGAATGTAACCTGTCTTTAAATCCTGTGAAGTATCACCTGCCATACAAGCTACGATACAGATAATAGAACCAATTGCGATTGCGCCCTGCATACCGTGAGCACCTACATCCCCTGTAACCTTAAGAAGTGCTGTTGCAATAAGAAGTGTAGCAATAGCCATACCCGATACAGGGTTGTTACTACTTCCTACTAAACCAACCATTCTTGAAGAAACAGTTGCAAAGAAGAAACCGAATACTACAATAACGATTGCGCCAAGAAGAGTAACAGGGATAACTGGCAATGCCCAAAGAAGAAGAATCATTGCAATTACACTAATACAGATAACCTTCATGCTAAGATCCTGCTCTGTACGAAGATTACTTGTTGAAGAAGAATCTTTAAGACCCTTAATTGCATCTCTAAATGTTCTTACAATAAGTGGAAGTGTCTTGCAAAGACTGATGATACCACCAGCAGCAACGGCACCCGCACCGATGTAACGAATATATTTGCTCCAGATTGCTGATGCACCACCAGCAAGATATAACTCTGCAATTGAAACATCTGCTGGATACAGAACTGTGTCACCACCAAATGTAACAATAGCTGGAATTAATACGAACCATCCGATAAGACCACCAGCAAACATGAATGCTGAAATCTTAAGTCCACAGATATAACCTACACCAACAAGTGCTGGATATACTTCTGCAGAAAATTCTGTCTTAAGAGCCTTAATTGGTGCTGTTACAACACCTGCGATTACTCCAAGACCATCTACTAAGAACTTGAATGCTGCGGCAATTCCCATACCAACAAAAACTGATTTCGCTGATGAACCGCCTTCTTCACCTGCGAGCAATACTTCTGCACAGGCTGTTCCTTCTGGATAAGGAAGTATTCCATGTTCTTTTACAATGAGAGCATTTCTAAGTGGTACCATGAACAATACACCAAGAAGACCACCGACTACTGAGATAATAGCAATCTCAACCATAGAAGGCGCATCCATAACCCCTTCCTTTGCCCAAAGGAAAAGAGCTGGCAATGTGAATATTGCACCTGCTGCCAATGATTCACCTGCTGAACCAATGGTCTGAACCATATTGCTCTCTAAAATTGAATCTTTCTTGAGAATAACTCTGATTACCGCCATTGAAATAACGGCTGCTGGAATTGAAGCTGATACTGTCATTCCAACTCTGAGTCCAAGATATGCATTTGCTGCACCAAATACTACAGCAAGAATCACACCCATAATGATGGATGCAGCTGTAAATTCCGGAGTTACTTTGTCAGCCGGAATATACGGTTTGAATTCTTTGTTTTCCATATTAACCTCCAAAATATATGATAAACCAATTAATTTTATCATATCGAAGGTTCTGTATGCAAAACGGATTAGTCCACAAATCTTTACAAGTATTTTTAGATAAATGTGCCTATTGCTTTCACGGATTTTGCTATATAATCCGCATCTTTAAGTTCATCTGCTGTTCCAAAACCATAGGCACATCCTATGGTTTTAGTCCCACATACTTTTCCTGCATAAATATCCTGATAACGATCTCCTATCATGAAATAATCACCAGGATATTTATCCATTATCATCTTAAGTATTTCTTCTTTTGGTACAAAATCATACTGCTGCGCTGGATAATAATCCATAAACCACTCATCCAGGCCAAATATCTCTCTGTGAGCTTTAAGGTAGGCAATCTTGCAATTGGAAAGAATCATCAGCTTGTGCCCAGATTCTTTTAGCTGTTTTAGAAGTTCAATCGTGCCTTCATACAGACTGGCCGAATGATTATATACCAGTTCCACCATGGAATCTCCCACGATTTTTTCAGCTTTAGCCTGAAGATTTTCATCAAGTTCTGGCATAAAATCATCCCACATCTGACGGGCTGTCATTCCCAGATATTTTGACAGAGACATTTCCGAAAGTTCCTCTTTTGTCTTCTGAATAAAACCACAATTCTTTAGCACTTCTTTTGATTGTTCATCCTCGGATGCATTATCAACATATTCTTTGAGAAATGCGTACGCTCTGCCAACCGCCTCAGCATAAAGTTTCTTGGTATCATGCAGGGTTCCGTCCCAGTCGAAAACCACATATTTATTTGTTTTACCTGTTTCTGTACCATTCATATCTTTAATTATAGTGCCAAATGTTGCTAATTCAACTTAAATAAGTTCCATAGCATTAATCATCTCAATAGCAGCAAGTGCACAGTCATATCCCTTGTTGCCTGCCTTTGAACCTGCTCTCTCGATTGCCTGCTCGATGTTCTCTGTTGTAATTACACCAAAAAGAACTGGCTTTCCTGTTGCCATTCCAACCTGAGCAATTCCCTTAGAAACCTCAGAACATACATAATCATAATGAGATGTTGAACCTCTGATTACTGCTCCTACGGCAATTACTGCATCATATTTGTCAGACTCTGCCATTTTCTTTGCTACTACTGGAATTTCAAATGCGCCTGGTACCCATACTGCTGTAATATTCTTGTCATCTACTCCGTGACGAACAAGTCCGTCTACTGCACCATCGAGAAGTTTCTCAACTATAAAGCTGTTAAATCTTGATGCGATGATACCTACACGCATTCCCTCTTTTGCTACTACTTTTCCTTCAATTACATTGATACTCATGTCTTTTCTCCTTTATATTTTATTCAAAACTAATATGTTTGAAAATGTGTCCCATTCTGTCCTGCTTGGTTCTTAAGTAAAATTTGTCAAATTTCCCTGGTTCGATTTCAATTGGAACTCGCTCATTTATCACAAAATCAAAACCCTCCAGACCATAAATTTTTTCCGGATTATTAGTTAAAAGTCTTATAGATTTGACGCCTAAATCCTGAAGCATCTGTGCTCCAGACCAGTATTCTCTTAAATCTGCTGCAAAACCAAGTTCAAGATTGGCGTCTACAGTATCTCTTCCATTCTCCTGAAGTTCATAAGCCTTAAGCTTGTTGATAAGGCCAATTCCTCTTCCTTCCTGGCGCATATAGAGAATTATTCCTCTTCCTTCCTTTTGAACCATCTCCATGGCTTTCTCCAACTGTGGTCCACAATCACATCGCTGTGATCCAAATACATCGCCGGTCAGACATTCAGAATGAACTCGACAAAGTACATTCTCGCCATCACCTATGTCACCACAGACGAGAGCTACATGATGCTCGCCATTGATATCATTGACATATCCATTGATCTGAAAATCACCATAGGCAGTTGGAAGTTTTGCAGAGGCTTCGCGAATCATATGGCATTCATATCTTCTCAGGTAGTCCTGTAGATCTTTGATTGTGATGAATACAAGTCCATGCTGCTTAGCAAGTTCCTTTAGTTCCTCACTTCTCATCATGGTTCCGTCTTCGCGCATAATCTCACAGCAAAGACCACATTCTGTAAGTCCAGCCAGTCTGCACAAATCCACTGTTGCTTCTGTGTGTCCATTTCTTACTAAAACACCACCATGTCTTGCAGTAAGAGGAAATACGTGGCCAGGTCTTCTTAAATCGGAGCCTTTCGTTGCTAGTTTACATAACTCTCTGCATGTAAATCCTCTTTCTTCTGCCGAGATACCTGTGGTCGTATTGACATGATCTATAGATACGGTAAACGCGGTACAGTGATTGTCTGTATTTTCTGACACCATTTGTGGCAGGTTGAGTCTGTCTGCAATCTCTTTAGACATAGGAGTACATATAAGTCCCTTGCCTACGCTGGCCATGAAGTTCACATTTTCCCTTGTTGCAAACTCCGCCGCACAGATAAAGTCACCTTCATTTTCCCTATCCGGATCATCGATGCACATAATTATTTTTCCAGCCTTTAATGCTTCTATGGCTTCTGGTATTGTGTTAAATTCAAATTCCACTTTAACCTCCTTCTAAGCAAATCCATGCTCTGCCAAAAATTCCATTGTTACTTTTGATTCTTTTTTGACCGTTTCTATTTCCAGTAGACGTTTAACATACTTTCCAAGTATGTCATTCTCAAGATTCACTCTGTCCCCTGGATTTTTTCCAAGAAGAATTGTCTCGCTTGCTGTATGTGGAATAATCGATACTTCAAAATAATCTTCGCCAAGGCCCGCAACCGTAAGACTGATACCATCAATGGTTATAGAGCCCTTCTCAATAATCAGCCCAATGATATTTGCATCAGCACCGATTCTTACCCATATAGCATTCTCTTCCTGTTTCTTGGAAATGATTACCCCGGTGCCATCTATATGTCCCGACACAATATGGCCGCCAAATCTTCCATCTGCTGCCATGGCTCTTTCCAAGTCCACACTGCTGCCAGGATTAAGACTTCCAAGATTTGTTCTTCTTAAAGTCTCTGGCATAACATCTGCCACAAATCCCTGACCTGTAAGTCTTGTCACTGTAAGACATACACCATTGACTGCAATTGAATCTCCTATTTTTGTATTCTCCAGCACTTTTTTCGCTGCGATTTCTATTTCTCCGGAATGTCCGCCGCTTAAAACACGTTTGACCGTCCCGACCTCTTCAACAATTCCTGTAAACAAATTCCTGTTCTCCTTGTTTCAAATTTCAGTTTACATAATTCCAAAACTCACTTCCTATGTGGTTTACATAATTTAGTTATTCATGTCATATTCAAGTAATACATCTTCTCCAAGTCTGGTAATCTTCGTAAGTGACATCTTAGCGCTATCAGCTGGAAGCTCTACGCCTATTCCCTCAACTGGTGTTTTTGCATCCTTGCCACCAAATACTTTCGGAGCAATGTAAGCCATAACATGATTCACAATCCCTGCCCTCATAGCTGCTTCATGAAGGGTTCCACCACCTTCAATCAATACGCTGTCCAGCTTTTGTTCAGCCATCCAGTCCATTACCTGTTTTAATTCCACCTGGCTATTGCCATCTGGACAACATATTATTTCCACGCCAGCTTCTATGAGCTCATTTTTCTTATTCTCTACCGTTTTTGCATCAGCACTCTGCGAATGATTTTGCTCTGTTTCATTCAGACCACATGCTATTATTGTTCGCTGTTCTTTTGCTGACCTTACTATATTGGATTCCACTGGAATTCTTAGCTTTGAATCTATAATTATCCTTACTGGCTGATGGCTTTCTCTGTCTTCAAGTCGCACATTTAACATTGGATTATCCGCCAGTACGGTTCCAATTCCTGCCATTATTGCACTGTACATGCCCCTAATCTCATGCACATGCTCTCTTGTCTTTTCGCTCGTAATCCATTTGGAAGCTCCCGTATGAGTTGCTATTTTCCCATCAAGAGTCATGGCATACTTCATAACCACATATGGTCTGCCAGTCTGAATATAATGAAAGAATGCAGGATTAATTTCATCACATTCTTCCCTCATATAATCTTCAATTACTTCTATCCCATGTTCACGAAGCCTCTTACATCCTTTACCACTAACCATAGGATTGGGATCCCTTGAACCGACAACAACCTTGGCAATTCCATGCTCTATTAGGGCTTCCGTGCATGGTGGCTGTTTCCCATGATGACAGCAAGGCTCCAATGTTACATATATTGTCGCTCCCTCTGCAGGCTCTGTAAGATTGGCCAATGCATCCCGTTCAGCATGCAGACAGCCATATGCATGATGGTATCCTTCACCTATGATTTTCCCATCCTTCACAATTACTGCTCCCACTGCCGGATTGGGATTGACAAATCCACTTCCTCTTTTTGCGAGTTCGATTGCTCGAAACATAAATTCTTTGTCTGTCATGTTTAGTATCCTCTGCAAAAATAAAAGCCCTGCAAAAAGCAGGGCCTGATTAGAATACAACATATGTATCCAATAAAAATGCTCTGGAAAATAAATTTCCAGAGCACAAAACTAATCAAAACTATTATTTTTCGTTCTTAAAATAAGAACTCAAATAGTTCAATCATTCTTCTTCCATCCAGACTATACTGTCGGCTTCGGAATCACACCGAATCATGCATTACGCTCGCGGGCTGTACCGCCGGTGAGGAATTACACCTCGCCCTGAAGATTATTCAACTGTAGAAAGTGTAGCACTATGCTACTAAGGTGTCAACAGCTCTATGCATTTGCCATCTTGTAAATAGCAAGCATATCTTCCTTTTCAAGACGCATTGCTGAACCCTTTGGTCCACCACATGCCTTGTAGCAGTTCTCTGCCATTTCAACAAGCTGTTCTTCTGTAGGTGCAATACCAAGTTCCTTAAAGTTTACAGGCATACCGATTGAATGATAGAAATCTTCCATTGCTGCTATTCCCTTAAGAGCTATCTCCTCATCAGAACCCTCGTTGGCAACCCCCATTACATTGATTGCATACTTAACGAATCTGTCCTTGCAGTTCATATATACATATCTTGCCCAGCTTGGCCAGATAGCTGCAAGTCCGGCACCATGTGTTACGTCAAACATTCCGCCCATCTCATGCTCAAGCATATGTGAACAGAAGTCTCCACCGTCATTACCGCATCCTGTCAAATCGTTGTGTGCCAAAGAACCTGCCCACATGATTTCTGCACGTGCATCGTAATTTTCCGGATCCTTGTGAAGAATCTGCGCATTCTTAATAACTGTACGAAGAAGACCCTCTGCAAGCTGGTCTGTAATTTCCATATTGCCACCATTGGTGAAATATCTCTCCATAGTGTGCATCATAATATCTGTACAACCACTCTCTGTCTGATAATCAGGAAGTGTCTTGGTAAGTTCAGGATTCATGATAGCAAACTTAGGTCTTGATATATTGTCATTGTATGAACGCTTCATGCCGTCTTCAGCTCTTGTGATAACACAGCTGTTACTTGTCTCACTTCCTGCTGCAGAAATGGTAAGTACAACACCTACCGGATAACATCCCGGTGCTTTTGTTCCCTTATTCCAGAATAAATCCCAAACATCTCCGTCATATGCAAGACCATACGCAATAGCTTTTGCTGAGTCGATAACACTACCACCACCTACTGCAAGTATAAAGTCTACTCCTTCCTTCTTACAAAGTTCAATGCCTTCATAAACCTTTGAAAGATGTGGGTTTGGTACTACTCCGCCTAGTTCAACATATGCTATATTCTCTGCATCCAAAGAAGCCTTAACTCTGTCTATAAGTCCAGATTTCTTAGCGCTCTGTCCACCATAATGAATCAATACTTTTTTACAATTCTGTCCAGCAACAAGTTCTCCGACTTTGCTCTCTGTATCCTTACCAAAATAAACTCTGGTTGGTGAATAATACTCAAAATTAAATGCCATAGTAACCTCCTAACTCAAATTCCTTGAAATCTGCAAATCCTTCACCTTCATAAGTGAAGTACAATGGCTGTTTACCGTTTGCAATTGTAAGCTGTGCCTCAAATTTTGTCCAATCCTCAGAAGGCTCAACCTTGATTCTTGCAACCACTTCTCCGAATCGCTCATTTTTTACAACGAATTCACCGTTACAGGTTCCACGTGTCACAACAGCTATCTTATTTGCTTTATTGAAATCAAAATATCTGTAGCCTGCAGTCGCTCCATCCCTCATATTGTTGATGTACTGGTTTGGATCACATTCTCTATCCTCACCTTCCTGGGTAAATGCGGGATGCATCTCATTCTGCTGGTCTTCAAGACTTTCTGTTGTTCCATTTTTACTATAGAGATGACAGGCTATTCTTGCTTCATAAGTGCCTTCGTCCCTAAGTGGTCCACCATTCAAACCGCAGGATGTAACCTCTGCCTGATAGAATCTCTCTCCATCAAATCTAATCTCTTCTGCACATGCTTGTCTTGAGAAGAAATGACGATTGGTCTGTCTGTGGTAGAATACATACCATTTTCCACCGACAAATGCGACACTACCATGAGTATTGCCTCTATAATTCAATGCCTCTGTGTTCCCGTTGGCACCAATATCTGAATTACTTACAAGCACGCCACCATATCTGTACTCACCAAGTGGTGTATCTGCAACTGCCCAGCAAAGCTCGTGCATCCATGTGGAACTATATATGAAATAATACTTTCCATTAATCTTACGAACAGAACTTGCTTCAAAAAATGGATGCTCTGCATACTCTGTTCCGGGAGCAGCTGTGATAATAGGAAGATTCTCTACAGGCGCACTCTTAACAGTAATCATGTCTCTTTCAAGTTCCATCTTCTGGCTGTTTTTATCCTCATTTGGCCAATCAGCATAACGAGGACTGTTACCCGAAAACAGATAGACTCTTTCATCGTCATCAATGAATATGCCTGGATCAAACTGTCTGATATCATCTCCTGTACCAAGGATTCTTCCGTCTGGCCATCTTACAAAATCTAAGAATTCATATGGTCCTGCTGGTTCATCAGCTACAGCAACACCTATTTCTTTTAGAAAATCCAGACAATAATATAGATAATATTTGCCATCAAGGCCACGACATACATCAGGTGCCCACAAAGCATGTGTTCCATCCGCATTACGAGGGTCCTGTGTCTTCTTAAATATTACGCCTTCGTATCTCCAGTCTGACAAATCATCCTCTGGTGCAGACCAGCATACATAGTCATTCTGGCAATATACATCACCATTGAACTTATCATGGCTTCCGTAAATATACAGTCTGCCATCAAAAACTCTTGGCTCTCCATCTGGGATATATTCGTAACTTGGTAAATATGGATTAAAAACCTGTTTTTTCATACCTTCTCCTTTTAATCAGTTTTAATAAGGCTACGTATCCCTTCTACTTTTCCCATACAATTAACGCTTTACACGTCCATATAGTTTACATAATTTATATATTCTGTCTGCCAGATTGTCATCAAGCATGTCTTTACTTAGTCTCCATTTCCAATTTGTTCCCATGGTTGATGGGAAGTTCATTCTAGCTTCTCCACCAAGTTCAAGAAAATCCTGCATTGGAACAATACATGTATCCGCAACACTGCCAAGTCCTGCTCTTATCATCTTATCAACCGCTTCCTTTGGTGTCTTAATATTAAGATATCTTCTGGCAAATGACTTATCTCCACGTGCCAAGGTATCATACCAGTGTCTGGTTGTATCATTGTCATGTGTTCCTGTATAAACTACACAATTTCTTTCATAATTATGTGGAAGGTAATCGCTTTCCTCTCTTGAATCAAATGCGAACTGCAAAACCTTCATTCCAGGGAAACCAGACTTCTTAACCATCTTTATGACTGAATCAGTCAAGAACCCTAAATCTTCTGCAATGACCTGTTTCTTGCCAAGTTTTTCTTTCATGCATTTAAACAAATCAAGTCCTGGTCCTGGAAGCCATTTTCCTATTACAGCGTCTTTTCTGCCGTATGGAATAGCATAATACTCATCAAATCCCCTAAAATGGTCTATTCTTACCACATCGTAGGTGTCGAAAGTACGTGACAGGCGCGTCATCCACCACTCATATCCTGTTTCCCTGTGGTAATCCCATTTGTATAAAGGGTTTCCCCACAGCTGTCCAAGTGCTGTAAATGCATCTGGAGGACAACCTGCAACATTGACAGGATTACATTCCTCATCCAGATCAAATAATTCCGGATGTGACCATGTATCTGCACTGTCCATAGCAACATATATTGGAATATCTCCAACTATTTCGATTCCATTGTCATTGGCATATTTCTTAAGTGCTGCCCACTGCTTATAGAAATAGAACTGTAAGAAACAGTAAAAATCTATTTCTGTTGCAAGCTCTTTCTTGTATTTCTTAATCGCTTTTTCTTTTCTAAGCTTTATATCATCTGGCCACTCTGTCCAACTGATACCATCAAGGCTGTACTTAACCGCCATGTAGAGCGAGTAGTCATCAAGCCAAGAAGCGTTCTCGTTTTTAAATGCTTCAAAGGCCATCCTTATTTCTTTATCAGCTGCATTCTTTACTGCTCCCGCAGCAAGTCCACTCTTCTCAAAAGCCTTCTTAAGCAATGTAAACTTGGCCTCAAAAATCACATCGTATTCTACGAAGTTGATGTGTCCATAGTTATATTTTTCGCATTCTTTTGCTGTAAGCCATCCCTTGGCTATAAACTCTTCCAAATCTATATAATATGGATTTCCCGCAAAAGTTGAAAATGACTGGTATGGTGAATCTCCATATCCTGTTGGGCCAAGTGGAAGTATCTGCCACAAAGACTGGCCGGATTTTTTCAAGAAATCTACAAACTCATAGGCTTCCTTGCTGAACGTTCCTATGCCATATTTACTTGGTAAGCTTGATATTGCGAGTAATATGCCGCTTTTTCTCATGTAACTTTTACCTCTAGTTCAACTTCCAGATATCGTCATTGTACTGGGCGATTGTTCTGTCAGATGAGAAGAAACCTGCCTTTGCGATGTTAACGAGCATCATGCGGTTCCATTTTTCTTTATTGCTGTAGTCTGCAAGAATCTGATCTTTGACTTTGATGTAATCTTCAAGGTCAAGGAGTGTCATAAACCAATCCTTGTTAAGAAGTTCATTGTAAAGTCTCTCAAGGTGTTCCTTGCTTCCTACCTTCTTAACTTCCTTGCTTACGATGAAGTCTACAGCTTCCTTGATTACCTTGCTGTTCTTATAGAAATCCTTTGATACATAATCAGCCTTTGCATAATGTTCAATTACTACGTCTGACTTCTCACCAAAGATATAGATGTTATCATCTCCTACAAGCTCATGAATCTCAACATTGGCACCATCATCTGTTCCAAGTGTTACTGCACCGTTGAGCATGAACTTCATGTTACCTGTACCAGAAGCTTCCTTACTAGCAAGAGAAATCTGCTCTGAAATATCACATGCTGGAATAAGCTTTTCAGCATAGCTTACATTGTAGTTCTCAACCATAACAACCTTCATGTATGGAGCTACATCTGGATCATTGTTAATGATTTCCTGTAAGCAGAGGATAAGATGAATAATATCCTGTGCAATGATATATGCAGGAGCTGCCTTGGCACCAAAGATAAATGTTACTGGTGTTGCTGGCTTCTTGCCACCCTTAATCTCAAGATACTTGTGAATGATATAGAGCGCATTCATCTGCTGACGCTTGTACTCATGCATTCTCTTAATCTGAATATCAAAGATTGAATCAGGGCTAATCTCTACGCCTTCCTTCTCCTTGATATATGCTGCAAGTGCTTTCTTCTTATCATCCTTAATTGCACGAATCTTTCCGCAGAATTCCTTATCATCTGCGTAATCCATAAGCTGCTCAAGTTTTGAAGCATCTTTCTTATATTCTTTACCAATAGTATCTGTGATAAGAGAATCAAGTTCTCTGTTACAGCTCATTAACCATCTTCTAAATGTAATACCATTGGTCTTGTTGTTAAATTTCTCTGGATAAATCTTATAAAAATGATTAAGCTCTGTATCCTTTAAAATTTCTGTATGGATAGCTGCTACACCATTGATTGAATAGCCGTAGTGGATATCCATATGAGCCATGTGTACTCTCTTTTCCTTATCAATGATTGCAACCTTTGGATCTTTATAATCTTTCTTTGCCTTCTTATCAAGTTCCTTGATGATTGGTACAAGCTGTGGAACAACCTTCTCAAGGTATGAAAGTGGCCATTTCTCAAGAGCCTCTGCAAGGATTGTATGATTTGTGTATGCACAAGTCTTGCTTACTACATCAATAGCCTCATCCATTGCAAATGCTTTTTCCTCAACAAGAATTCTGATAAGCTCAGGAATAACCATTGATGGGTGTGTATCATTAATCTGTATTGCTACATGCTCATTTAACTTTCTTAAATCAACGTGGTTCTCTCTCATTTCCCATAAAATGAGCTGTGCCGCATTGCTTACCATGAAATACTCCTGGTAAATTCTAAGGAGGTTACCTGCTTCATCAGAATCATCTGGATAAAGGAATAATGTGAGGTTCTTCTCAATATCTTCCTTGTCAAATGAGATTCCCTTCTTTACGATGCTTTCATCAACTGATTCAACATCGAAGAGGTGAAGTTTATTTACTCCTGCATCATAACCAACTACGTCAATATCATAAAGTCTTGACTTAACACTGCAGTCACCGAATGTAACATCAAATGTAATATCTGTTTTGTTGAGCCATGATGGATGTTCAATCCATGGATTTGGTTCTGCGCACTGAAGTCTCTTCTTGAACTCCTGCTTGAACAAACCATAGTGGTAATTAAGACCAATACCATCACCTGGAAGATTAAGTGTTGCAAGTGAATCAAGGAAACATGCTGCAAGTCTACCAAGACCACCATTACCAAGAGATGGTTCTGGTTCGCATTCCTCGATTACTGAAATATCCTTGCCATACTTTGCAAGTACTTCGCTTACTTTGTCATACATACCAAGATTGATAAGGTTATTTGAAAGAAGCTTTCCAATAAGGAATTCCATAGAAATATAGTAAACCTTCTTATTACCTGCAATCTGGGTTGTAGACTCTGAAAGTGACTTTGTAAGATAAAGTGTACAGTAATATACTTCTTTATCTGTACAGTCCTTAAGTTCCTTGCCAAACATCTTATTAGCAATGGATACTAATTCATCTTCTATATGATCTTCAATAATGTTTCTTTTTAATGTTGCTTGTAAAGACATGATTTCCTCCTAAATCTTCACTGTTTTTGTCTTACGACCAATTTATAATTCAACCTATATATTCTAACATACAATTGGAATATATTTAAGCCGTTTTAATGCTTTAATGGCTACTTTTTATGCGTTTATTTGACCATATTTATATATTTGTTTGCATTTTTCATTCTTTGATATTAAAATAAACAAGTTATATACTTTAATACGATAAATCAGAAAAGTGAGGATAAATAAATGAACATTGTATGTTTAGACCTTGAAGGCGTACTTGTACCTGAAATTTGGATTGCCTTTGCTGAAGCTACAGGTATTCCAGAACTTAAAAGAACTACAAGAGATGAGCCTGATTACGATAAGCTTATGAAATTTAGAATCGAGATTCTTAAAGAACACGGTCTTGGTCTTAAGGAGATTCAGGATACAATTGCTACAATTGATCCACTCCCAGGTGCAAAAGAATTCCTTGATGAATTAAGAGATACAACACAGGTTGTAATCCTCAGTGATACATTTGACCAGTTCGCTGCTCCGCTTATGAAGAAGCTTGGCATGCCAACAATCTTCTGTAACACTTTGGAAGTAGCTGACAACGGAGAGATCACAGGCTTCAAGATGAGATGCCCTCAGTCAAAACTTACAACTGTTAAGGCTCTTCAGTCATGCGGTTTCGATACTATCGCAAGTGGCGACAGCTTCAACGACCTTGGTATGATTCAGGCCAGCAAAGCAGGCTTCTTATTCAGATCTACCGAAGCTATTAAGAAGGGTTACCCACAGTATCCAGCCTACGAAGAATACAGCGAATTACTTGCAGGTATTAAGGCTGCATTGTAATTAAAGCAACTAAAAATTTCTCATTTAACAACGATTCCCTTTGCTGGTCAAAATCCAGTAAGGGGATTTTTTATATCAAATATTTATCTATATACTTCTCCAACTGCTTCATATCAATCCCTTTTGCACTACTTTCAAATGTAACAATCAACTTTTCCCCTATACAAATATCATTTGCGCTGTACAGCCCAATTTTATCTAACGCATTTTTACAATACTCATTGTCATCCATCATTCCAAAATGCTCATAATAATAAGTTTCTCTGGTATTAATATTTAAAACAGTAAAATCCGGATACACAATTCTATTTCCTGACAATTTCAAAGGTTTCTCATATATGTAAGGTATATTCCTGTAATACAACTTATCTGCTATCATTTTTTCAGATTTAGATCTTACTATCTCACCCTTTTCAGTTATATATTCTTTGTCTGGCTTGTATATGTTTTTTATTTCTTCTGCTTTTTCATGCCATTCTTTAATCATAATATCATCTGGCTTGATATATGGTAGAACTATCCGCTTTCTGGCCTCAGGCAATTTGTTAAAGGCCCATCTTAAATCGTCTTCTATATCAGACTTTTTTAATCGTTTTAATGTTCTCTCTCTTCTTTCAATTCTCTTCAGCATCTCAATATCATAATCTCTTTGTGCGAGTTTTTTAGCCAAGGAGCTTTCTTCGTTCTTTAGATATCTCCCCTTAGGATATCTATCTTTTTCCTCATCTTGCTTGATGTAATACTGAGGATATTTTCCCCTTGCCATTTCACAACGCAATTCTCCCTGCGGTGCTCCTTTTAGCGAGTTTTCTACCTGTTTCTTAAGCACAGCTAACTCCGCTAGTTCCTTATCAATATTGTTCTTCTTCAATCATAATCCTCCTTTTGAGTTATTATTTGTTTTTTGTGGGATTTTACCATTTGAATTTGATTTTCTTCTTGTGGATGGCACAGTTTTGGGCTGTTGTGCCATTCAGATTTGATTTTATTCTTGCGGATGGCACAGTTTTGGGCTGTTGTGCCATTCAGATTTGATTTTATTCTTGCGGATGGCACAGTTTCTGAGGTGCTGTACCATTCAGATTTGATTTTATTCCTGCGGATGGCACAGTTTTGGGCTGTTGTGCCATTCAGATTTGATTTTATTCTTGCGGATGGCACAGTCTCTGGGTTGCTGTACCATTCAGACTTAATTTTATTCTTGCGGATGGCACAGCTTACTTGGCTCGTACCATCCGGGCTTAATTTTATTCTTGCGGATGGCACAGTCTCTAGGTTGCTGTACCATCCGGGCTCGATTTTCTTCTTGTGGATAGCACAGCTTGCTTGATTCATGCAAACTTACCACCATCACCATACTAATCATCACATTATTCAACTTTTTTTATCAGTTTACCTACCACTTTTTCAATCCACTTCTCATTGAATGGCATAAACACACCTGCCACCGGCCCAACAACAAATGCGCATATCACAGTTCCGATTCCTAACTTGCCACCAAGAAGAAATCCTATTCCTGCAAAACAAACATCAACTATTACTCGCATGATACTGAATCTCTTTTTAGTCTTATCACTGATTACAATTGCCACCAGATCATTAGGGCCTGTTCCTGCATCTGACTTGATAACAATAGTCATACCAAACGCCAGGATTACACAACCCAAAACATTGACAACCACCTTAATTGGCAGCGACACATTCCCTGCAAATAATGGTTCCAAAATCATATTGAAGAAATCAATAATTGGACCACCACAGAACATGCATACCAAAGTTCCAATCTTCACATAACTCTTATCAACAACAAGAAGTACTATTATTATCAGAAAACAGATACACATATGCACTCGTCCATGAGTCAAAAAACTTACAGATTCAACTGTTCTGTATAAGCCCTGAATCAATACATTGAATGGATCAGACCCCAAGTCAGCAAGCAAAAACAGTGTTACACCAAGATGTGCAATTACCAATCCTACAAATAATATAATGACTCTTAATATTGTTTCTTTAATGTTTTTCATGCAATAAATCCTTTATTACTCTTCAGTGTTTTCTATCTCATCAAGTCTGCAGGCCATTCCTGGTCCATCTAATATTATAAGTTCTTCCTCTTCATCCACGTTTATTAAGTATGCATATCCAACTGTACCCGCTGCCATAGCAAAAATTATCACCTCTGTAAGTGCAACAGGAATGAATCCTGACATAATAACCGTCAAGGCATCCACTATAAAATGTATCAGATATGCTATAAACATATTTTTATTCTCACCGTATTTCACACCTCTGTACATAATAAATGTAAGTCCTATATGCAATGCAATTGCTGATATCCTTTCGGTACCAGACAAAAAGAACTGATACGATGGTAATGTCCATAACTGTGAGAGCTGTTCATATGTGGCAGCTTTAGTAGCTTCATCAAGCAACTCAAGCGTAGTCTGCATTAATCCATTGTTAATCATTATGGCAGTTGCTATATTACTAATGGATCCTAATCCGATAATAATAATTGCTTCTATTCCACCATGACCAATTCCATACATAAACGCATTATTTCTGTCGTTACGTTTCTTCATCAGGAATTTAAATGCGATAAATCTGCCAGTCTCCTCAAACACAGCTGCTGCCAATCCACCATATAAGGCATAAAGCAACAAATTACTTTGTAATTTATCAGTTCCACCTACTGCAGTGATTACCACAAAATGCAGTATCTGCTCAAGAATAAGTGCAAAAAGAATAAAAATGCCCGCACCTATAAAGAAAGTAGAAATCTTCGCCTTATATTTAACCTTTGCGATAATAAGTAACACAACCGGTATAGTGATTGATATAACCATTGAAAAAATCATTCCAGCGATTGTCGCTGAAGGTACTATTCCAAATTCCATATAACCTCCATTTCACGTGTAAAAATACTATTTTACACACTAACTTCCTAAATGTTCGTATAGAAGACACCTGTTGCCATCTGAACAAGAATTGAAACAAGTGTAATCATCACCCAGCATGCAAATCCCATAGCAATTGGCTTTCCACCCTTTTTAATCAATTCAACAATATTTGTATTAAGACCGATTCCACACATTGCCGTCGCAATAAAGAATTTTGCAAGCCACTTCATAGCCTTAACAAATGTTCCCATGTAAAATGTTGCAAATGCGCCATCCATAGTTCCAACAATTGTTGTTATAACTGCGGCTGCAATAAAGTAAAGAATAAAGAATGGGAAAATGCTCTTAATTGAAAATGCGCTGCCTTCCCCACCTGTTTTCTTTGCCTGCATAGTTCTATAGATTGCCAGCACAAGTGTAATAGGTATAATGGCTAAAGTTCTTGTAAGCTTAACAGTAACTGCAGCCGAAAGAATTCCTTCTACTCCATAGATACTTTCAGCAGTTGAAGCACATGCTGTAACTGAGGATGTATCATTAACAGCTGTACCTGCAAATATTGCAAATCCTTCAGAACCAAGACCAATCATATGACCAAAGGTTGGAAATACAAGTGCAGCAATAACATTAAACAAAAAGATTACCGAAATAGCCTGTGCAACTTCTTTGTCGTCAGCATCAATTACTGGTGCTGTAGCAGCAACTGCAGATCCACCACAGATTGATGAACCAACTCCGATAAGACATGAAACCTTGCCATCCATCTTAAGCACTTTCATCATAATAAACGCAACAATCAAAGATGTTGAAATTGTTGAGATGATTACTGGAAGACTCTTTGAACCAACACTAAGGATTGTTCCCAGATTAAGAGAAAATCCAAGAATAACAACCGCCCACTGAAGAATCTTCTTCGATGTAAATTTAACACCATGCTTCATATTATCCGATGATGCAAAGGTCGGAAAAATAAGTGTCACAATCATACCGAAAATAATAGAGAATACTGGTGCTCCAATTACTTCCATCGAAAAGTTTCCAACGCTTAATCCGCTGAGTAATGTAGCAATAGCCGCGATAATAATACATACTGCTATTCCTAATGAGTTCTTTTTAATAAATTCCATGTCTCTTAATTCCATTTAATAAAATAATATTACAAATAGCCACCAGCAAATACCGGTGGCTAAATATATACTTACTACTTAATAATCTTTACAGCAGTTCCGTAAGCAATAACTTCTGCAGCTCCCTGCATAACCTGTGATGAACCATACTTAACACCAATAATCGCATCCGCTCCAAGTGCATTTGCCTCATCTACCATACGCTTAACTGCAATCTGTCTCGCTTCGTTTAACATTTCTGTATAACCAACAATCTCTCCACCAACAAGTGTCTTCATGCCAGCCATAAAATCGCGTCCAACATTCTTTGTCTGCACGATTGTGCCCTTTACCATACCAAGTGCCTCAATTTTTGTGTCTGGAATATATTCAATACTTAGAAGCTTCATCTTCTTCTCCTCCTTCAATTTCCTTAATTCTACTTCTTACTACATAAACAATACATGCAATTATTATTATTGGAATTGTAATAAATGCAATTAAAACTCCTGCCGGCATATCATCGTATAAAAATGCGAATATACCTAGTCCTACGTATAACAACATACATACTGCTGCCGCAATACCCGATAAATATGCTCCTGCTTTTTTCCTCATGTGAATATCCTCCTTGCTTAAATCCACAAAACTGGTTCCCTCCTTTTCGAGATTATCAACCGACTCAAGCCACATGTCTGTATTTAGCGAATCAATCGTTTCATTACTTTGTAAGATTGATTTCGCAAGGTTTTGCATATGTTCCAGATTTTCCTGTTCTTTCTCAAGACTAACAATATGTTTTTGCAAACATTCTTCCAATGTTTCATTTTTAGAAAAAACACTTTTAATCTCTTCGACAGATACACCAAATTTTCTAAGAAGCTTTATTTGCTTCAATGTATCAACTTCTTTTTGATGATACTCTCTGTAACCATTATCTGCTCTATCCGGATTTAGCAAACCCTGGTCCTCATAAAATCTGATGTTTTTACTAGTAATTCCTACCAGTTCCTCAACCTGTTTAATCTTCATGTGCCCCTCGCATTTCGCTTGATATAACCAGTTTTTACACCTTCTACAAGGTGGAAGGTCAACACTTTTTTATAAATTTTTTCAAAAATAATATATTTTAGACAAATTTCTATATATTTGTTCTCTTTCTTATCTCAAGAAGCATTTTTCTGCCTCTAAAAATTGCAATGCCAATTACAACTACCATGCTGGTCATAACACATATGCTCCAAAAAAACGGGGTCTTTCTTTCAATAAGCAATATTCCAATAAATGGAACTATACCGCCTAAAATACTGCACAGCAGATATACCATCGCATTCTCACCTTTATCAACAAGGGCCAACACGAAAAAGGTAACCAGTGCAACAAGAATAATAATGGGTACTATGTATGCAGTAGCTATATACCAAAAACCTGCAAACCTTGCTGTAATAAGAATGAGAAGAATTATGCTTATAATGATTCTTCCTATAACCTGTGACAAAATAAAAAATCTTTTTATAAGTCTTCGCAAAATGAGTTCAAACGCGATACCCCAAATAGCCACTATCATTCCCCAATGTAATTTACCGTGTAACTCAAACAAATAATCAAGTCCGAGACAAATAACTACACTGACCAATACGACAAGCAGCTGTATCTTATAAAACAAAGATGCTTTTTTCAATTTTATTTCCGGTGGCCAGTAACACTCATTGTTTGACTCACCCTCAAGTCCGTTCTGGCATATAGGACAAATATCCGTTACACTGCCGACTTTTATATTACATTTTGGGCATATCTTCATCTATTCGATATACTCCTTTCAATATCATTAATTTATCGAACTACCTCTGTAGCATAAACCGTCGCCTGGACACCTTCACTATTTAATGCCTTTAAAAACTCTCGTAAATATCCTGTCCTGGCAAATGCGCTACTTACGCCCAACACAAGATCATCACCATAGCTGTTAACAACAATAAACACTGAATCTGTACTGCAAAATGCGCTATATCCCGCAACATATTTCTGCATATTTTCAGGAACAACTCTCTTTCCCATGTTAGAAAGTACAGCCGTTACATTTCTATTTTCACGCTTCGAAAAGAACTTAACCACAGGCTGCTTAATAAATAATGGAGCAACTCTCGCAACAATATTACGTTCAATCTGCTGGAAATTATTCATAGTCTGTCTTATTTTCTCAGGCTGTATGTTTTCCTTTAATTGTCCATCAAAAATCTGACATAACTCTTCAAGTGTCTCATTGCCCTTAAATACATAGCTAACTCTGATACTGTTAAAAAAATTACGTGAAGTTTCAGAAGGATAGAAGTTCCTAAGATTAACAGGCATCGAAATTGTAATAGGCTTGTTATGCTGTCTTGCCGGCATATTTTTATATATCGCCATCATCAACTGACTACCTATGAAACTTCCAAGACTTACATTGCATTTTTTAGCAAGAGTCAGCATCTTTGAAGCTGGAAAATGTATTTCTATAAATTGTAACTGTTCATATGGAAGCTTTGCTTCTCCTATCTGATAACTCTTTTTCGCTTTAGGAATGCTTCCTGTAGTACTTCCTTTCTCATAAAACTGTGAGAAGCTGTTCTGTTCTCTTTGTTCAAGGCATGAGCCTGTTCCAAAACTGATTCCTTCCATATCATCTGAATGAATCAATTTGAGATAGTTAAGTACAAGAATATCAAGGAATTCCATTGCACCAGTTCCATCACTTATTGCATGGAACATATCAAGATTGATTCTTTTACCATAATAAGATACCTTATAATGCAAAATCCCTCTGTAATTCTCTCCGTAAAGAATAGGACAAGGTCTGTCATTTTCCTCAACTACCTTAGGTTTTACCTCAGTCTGTTCCATGTAATGCCAGAATATTCCTCTTCTTATTCTGATTTGGAATTGAGGACATTCCTTGATTGTTTTATCAAGCGCTTTTTGAAGTACTTCTTCATCGACCTCTTCAGTCAATGCCACGCTTACTCTCATTGAACGGGTGTCTCTTTTATTATGGGTAGCCAAAAACACTTTGGCTACATTGTCTGCCTTATACCAATTTGTGTTACTCAATAATATTGCTCCTATATAATGTTTTGTACAAACGATGCCACACTCTTCATGGCTGTGGCTGCCATACTGGTTGGCAACTGCTGAAATACGTGCCATCCACCTTTATATACTTCTAATTTCGCCCATCCTTGTGAGGCTACGATTTTCTTAACCAATGCTTCACTATCAGATTTAAGTATTTCATGACTACCTACCTGTACAAGTGTCGGTGGAAAGAAACTCAAATCTCCCATTAGTGGACTAAACTCTGCCATATTGTAATCTGCATATTCACCACCATAAGCACCTCTTACAGCAGTTATATATTCTTTGGTAAGTAATGGATCTTTATCTGCACATGTACTATAAGAACTTCCTTCCATACGCATATCCGTCCACGGACTGAATAATACAAATGCCAATGGAAGCTTTCTTCTCATGGCACGCAGATGTAATCCTATCTCAAGAGCAAGATTTCCTCCTGCCGAATCTCCAGCAACAATGACATCATCCGCTCCATATCCCAGGTACATAAGATAATCATATATGCGCATAGCATCTTCAATTGCAGCCGGATATGGATGCTCCGGTGCAAGTCTGTAAGCAAAACTCATAACATCCAAACCGGTGTTAATGGCTAGTTTTGCTCCAAGTATTCTTGCATAATTCAAACCACCGCTGGTATATCCCCCACCATGACAGTACAAAATCACTTTTTTGTCAGAATGTGCAAAATCAGGTCTGACCCATTCTGCTGGAATTGATTTTACACTAATTCTTTCTGTATTAACCTTACTCGATGGTGTTACAAGCTTAGAGAAAAACTCCGTCTCACTTCGCTGTTTTGCGAGATCCGCTTCGCTCACTGAGGAAGAATTCACGGCAACAGAATGAACAGCTTTAATAGCTTTCATCATGACTTCAAATTTTTCATTGTCATTAATATCCTGAATCTTATGTTTTATATCAATAAGAGCCATGTCATTTCCTCCCATACATAGTCTATTTTACCTTATAAAGCCTTATATAACAAGGAAAAGGCTTGTCTGTATGCTACAAACAAGCCTTTTGTTTCGTTCTTTATTTATCGTTATGTAAACCATTATATTAATTCACATATTTCGTTCAGACTATCTACACACGCCATTAACATAGGTTCTAGTTCTTCATCTGGTCCCGACTGGTCTGGCACCATAATCACTCTCAATCCCGCTCTATAAGCTGACTTAATTCCATTTGGTGCATCTTCTACTGCAATGCAATCATCTGGTGTTAATCCTAACTGCTCACATGCATATTCATATACATATGGTGACGGCTTTCCTTCTTTGACCATTGTTGCACTGATAATCTTGTCAAAATATCCTGTCAGCCCAGTCATATCCATATACTGAGTCGCTCTATCCAAATCCGTTGCTGTGGCAATTGCTCTTGTTATGCCTTTGTTTTTTAGATATTCCAAAAGCTCTATTGCCCCCGTTTTTCGCTGTATACCATGTTTTGTAACATACTCATTGAAATACCCTTTTCTTATACGTCTCGCCTCATCATAATCGAAGTCTTCTCCATACCACGACTTCATAGTCATTGGCGAAAATGGTCTACCAAGAGACCTCAATGACAGGTATTGTTCTTCTGTCATCACATGTCCCATATCAGCAATAGCTTTAGGCCACACCTGCTTATATATTTTTTCTGTATCAATTAATGTTCCATCAAGGTCAAAGATAACAGCCTTAACGTTCTTTTTCTCTTTCATCTATCTTCTCAAAAGCTTCCTTAAGTATATAGTATGATGGTTTTAATCTCTCATGATATGTAGGTTCTGCCCAGCCAACCCATGAATACTTGTTCATCTTAATCGCTTCTGTTGGCTTTTTATTTCCCTTTGCAATTGCTACGCCTGCACTAAATCCTACAGTCTCCTCTGGATCTATACCTCCATTTTTATATAAATCACCGATAATATATTTATTTGAAGGATCCATAATATTCAACAAAAGCCATGGAATTCTAATCTCAAGTTTTCCATCCTTGTAGCAATAGTCTGTCAACGAGTTGTAATCTTCATGATTTGGATTAGCATCTCCAACCTTAAGACAACCTGTTTCATATTTTGAAAATGGAAGAAGTTTATCCAGTCTTTCAATATACCATTCTTTGTTTAAACATAAATAAATTGGATTGAAAATACCAGTATTTTTCTCTTCATATTCAGGTCGAGCCTCTATCATCTCTAGTTCTTTCCCATATACATAATAGAACGAGTCATAGTAGGCATCAATTAACATCCTTGAATCATCATCACTCTTTATCTTAATAACAAAATCTGTAGGATTTTCAAAACGTATCCCTTCATCAGTATATCTTAGGTTACCCTGTCCATCGATTATATCAATAGGTATATAGACTACATCATTCTTATAATCATACTCATGAGATTCAACCATAAAATAAACATATTTTTCATCTGCCTGTATGTAAAGCTTGGCATTATCAGACTCCGTAACAGGCTCTATTTTAGCCCACTCGTCAACATCTCCATCTACGTAGCAGACACAATCTTCTTCCCCCGGATCAAAGGCCAGCATACCAAACTGTTGCTCATTGGTCTGCGGATTAGACCAATATGCTCTTCTGTCTGCAACATCGAAATCCATGGTGTTCCAGGTTCTCTTAAACCACTCATCCTGCCAGGTAAATACGATTGCACCGCAATATCCCTCCTCATATATATCATTGAGTAGGCTTGCATCTATGTATCCCTGATTCTTCTCATCTATATTCCCTTGATCATAGCCAGAGTAAATAGCCTCATGCGCTTTACCCCTCGCCGAAGGAACACCATATTCTGCAACAATAACAGGCATGGTGTGTTCTTTATACAAATCTTTCAAATATCCCCTGTAGGTATTAATTTTTCCTGTTTCATCTCTATATTCTATGTATTGCTTCTGATAATTCAAAAACTCTGGATAGTATGGATATACATGATAAGAAGCATACAGTCCCGCTTTAAAATATGGCTGTGCTTTGATATGCTCCATATTAACTGTAACCATATCTTCCTTGTCATATGGCTCCTCCGGATGACTAAGCATATCTGTTGTAAGCCAATTTGAAAAAGCAGTGGCTCTCATCATCTGATAGTTGTCCACTTCATACTCTATAATCGTGTCACCTACTTCGCAAAGAAAAGTTTCAAATGGCGATGCATTTTCTGTCCTAAGATACTTCCCTTCATAAAAGATTCTGTCAGGGTTTGAATTATCAGTATTTTGAACGAATTCTGGATCCCACTCAATTCCTAAAATCCAACCAATTACATATTCAGAAACATCTTTTGTATATGTTCCATATGCCACACCATAGTCTTTCGGTAACTCTGCGTTGCCATGGATAACATCAATAATGTTCTCCGTATCCTTGATGAAATTATTTTTCATCTTCTCATCTCCAGCAAATGCGTCGCCTATGCTTATAATGTCCTGTTCATTAATCCATACACCATGAATCAGATACAAAGGTTCATCAACGCTATTGTTGTATTCATACAAAGCTTCGTAAAACTCTGGCATAAGCGTTGTATAAACACGAATAACATCAGCATCCATCTCATCAATATATTTAAACCAACGAAGATAATCTTCCTTAGTAATTGCAAGTTCTCCCGGAAAATGCCCTGGAATTGTTGCGCCAATGTTAACCCCCTTAAGGAAAGTCTTTTCCCATTTTCCATTCTTATATACAAGAAAATCTCTTCCCTCAGTTTTGGATATATATTTGATTCCATCTTCTTCGCAGATATTTGATCCTTTGCGAATATTTCCAGCCACAAGCAAACCTGCAACCAAAAGAAACGCAATTACAACTACACCTGCTATTACCTTAACTTTTTTCGACATAGTAAACCTTATTTTAAAACTTCTTTTTTAATAGTCTGCACTATTACTTTTGCAGCCTTTTTGTGAGCCTTTCTTCCCGGATGCAATCTTGATCCTACAGTTTCATCAGTAACTGGAGGTAACTCAACGAACAAAGCCTGTTCATCTGACTGCTCCTTTTTGTATATCTCAACAGCCTCCTTTATAGTGACTGCTATTTTGCATTCAAGCATTCCAAATGCCCATACCATTAATGCATCCGGATTGTTCTTTCTTACCGTCTTAAGAAAGTCCACACATGCATTCCTTACTTTTAATCTGTCCTCTTCATCCAATTCCGTTCCCTGCATTTTCAGAAGATTTTTGTTTTCGCATTCTTCATTGTGAAATGCGCCATCATCATTGGTTCCTAAATTAATAACAACTACATCCGGTTGCCAACTAAGAAAATCCCATGGCTCATAGAATCCCTGTTTTGCAAAGAAACTGTCTCTGTTGGCAGGGTTGTATGACATGAGCGAATATATATCTTCATAGTAAAGTGGCAATGCGCAGTTTTCCTTGCAATCCCAGGAAGCATATGTTCCCCATCCACTCTGTGAAAACACCTGTATATCAGCATCAAGTTTTTTACCTGTCATATAAGGATACGAATTCGTGTGTGAAAATAACTGTGCTATCCAGTCCTCTTCACATTTGGCTCCTATACATCCTTCTGCAGAAGTAATGCTATCTCCGATAAACTCTATTCTTAACTTCTCTTTATTAACCTCAAGGAGTTCTCCGTCCGTTTCTATTTCATAGATATCAAGTCGGTGCTCTGCATCAGATTCAAATGCCTGAGTTTCCTTAATAATCTTTACTATGGTTTCCTTGTCAGGATTCATCATGCGAAATACCGTAATCCATTCCTTGTCTTTTGAAACCATTCTTCTGGATAAGATTTCGCCATTTATTTCAATCGCAATCCAGTTTTCATATGTAGTATAAGGACCCGCAAGAAGAATTCTAAATTCAGAGGCCTTTACGTGAAATTCCACAAAGCTTCCACCCCACACTAACGAGAGTGGTTCTCTTGCAGCAGTTGTTCTTCCGCAAATATTTATTTTTTCTGTTGAGATGTCAGAAATTTTCATGTTTTATTCCATTCACACATTAATCTTTGTCCGTGATTTGTGGTTAACGTATTTTCAGTCAGTACTAAACCAAAAGATAAGTCATAATAGGAATAGTAATAACACTAAGAATTGTTGTTAATAACACAACATTAGCAGCCAGTTCCTGCTCACATTCGTGCAACTCTGCGAGAGATTCGATAATAGCTCCCGAGGGCATCATGGCAAGTACAACGACTGTTGTCTTTCCCGCATTATCCAAAAATGGAAGCCATTTCACCAACAGCAATGCCAGCAGCGGAAAGGCCACAAGCTTAAGTGCGCAGGTTGCATAGACAAAAGGTCTTCTAAATACTTCATTGAGCTTTGATGCCGACAATCTCATTCCCAAAATAATCATACATACCGGTGTTGTCATTTTCGCCAAGATATTTATAGCCGACATAAATGATTCATTGAAATTAATGTCCCATATAAATAAAGGTGCGGAGATAATAATGGCAATCGTTGTTGGATTGAGAACAGCACTCTTAACAGAGATATATTGTTTATCATTGGTAATCATGAAAACTCCCACTGTAAATACAATGAGATTCATGGACATTACATTGATTGAACTGTAGCACTGAACTATAGGATACTCAGGACATACGCTTGCAATTACAGGCATACCAAGGAACCCTACATTACCCAGCACGCTACCAACAGTTAATATTCTGTATTTTGAATCTTCATATTTCTTACCAAATACAAGAAATAGTAATCCGAAAAAAATCAACTGAACTGCCAGCGATACCAAAAAATATTTGCCTAGCTTAATTACATTGTCAGCACTATATTCAAGTTGTAAAAATGAGTTAATAATCATGGCTGGTCCAAGGACATATATTAACAATCCGGACATACCTTTCGCATGTGTAACATCAGCCTTACCGGATTTGCAAAGAACAAATCCGATACACATATATACTAACATCAGTGCTACACATGAAATAATTAAGTAAAGCAAGTCTGTTCCTCCTGTGTGCTCTTAACAATATATACACTAATTTGTGTAACAGTTTTATTTCTCGTACTGCATAACTCTTTCGTAGTTGTATCCTCTGTCTGCAGTAAGGCTATATGGCTTAACCTCAAAGTATACAAGTCCAAATTCTTCAACGTGCATATCAAGCGAAACCACACCATCTTTAGAATCAAGTATGACTGATTCAGTCAAAGGCTTATCGCTATCCTTTAATAACTTGATTTGCTCATCATTCAAGCTGGATGGCTCTCCCATAACATGCCAAAGCTTGAGTGGATTACATGTATTCTCATCAACAACCTTCTTTATCACTGAATACTGGTCATGTTCAGCCTCTAACTTAAATTCCACATCAAGAACTTCGCCCGTTCTCTGAACTCTGCTATTAAACACAATTCCCTTATAAATACCGTCTTCATAGCAGATGACACAATTGTCATTCTTTAATACACACTGTCCTGTAAGGTCTTTAAAGAATTTAAATGCATAATAAGTTGGCTTTCTGATGCCCCTGTTGGCCATCATTCCAAACCCACCATGGAATGGTGTATATGGAACTCCCATCTCCTCGAAAATATCACCAAAGGTCCAGTATGAATAACTCTCACTTGTATCACCTAGTATTGCCAACATAGATGCAACATATGCTGCGTTCTGATTGGTATCATGAACTGGCGCATTTGGAATATAGGATGTATTGAACTCAGTGATATGCATCTGAGTTCCCTTGTAATCTGGATAAGAATCTATTATCTCACGGGAATCATTGAGAGTTTCAAAGCTCTCTTTAAGTTCTCTTAGCTCTATATATCCATAATGTCCATCTGGCTGTGGTGGCTCAGAGGTATAATGATGTCTTGTTATAAAATCTATTGGAATCTTCTTTTTATCAACAAAGTCCATAAAGAACTTCATATGCTTCTTATCTTCCACGCCACAGATAGCTGGACCTCCAACTCTGAATCTGCTGTCCAATTTCTTAATCGCGTTAAATGACTCCTCAAAAAGAACAAGATATTCGTCCATATCTGCGCCCTTCCAAAAGCCTGGAAGGTTAGGCTCATTCCAAACCTCTATTGGCCATGTAACAACTTCATCTGCACCGTATCTTTCCATAAGATGCTTAAGTGTTGCTACTACCATGTCATTCCAAAGTTTATAATCTCTTGGTGGAGTCACATTGCCCTTCCAGTAGAAAATAGTCTGCTCACCGCTTGCCATTTTCTTTGGCATGAATCCAAGCTCAATAAATGGCTTAATTCCAACTTCCATATAACTGTCCATAACAAGATCAAGATATGTAAAATTGTACTCAGCACAGATATTGCCATCCTTATCTTCATACTCATGGTAGATAGCCATATCATCACTGAACAATCCATGACCTCTTATGTGCTTAAATCCAATATCTTCCTGAACAGCCTTAAGCTGCTCCATGTATTCTTTCTGAAGAGCAAGTCCCATACGTCCCGTGCCCACGCAAAAATCTACATTATTATAAAACTTTACATTATTATCTTTTTTAACTTCATATACATTCTGCATAATAATCTCCAATCCATTTGTAAAAACCTACTATTATATAATATTACCATTTTTAAGGCATTTGTATGCCAAAACTAAACTATTTCCTTATATTTTTCTTGTCTTTTTATGGTCTGGTTTCGCATTTTTATAGTACCATAGTACTTTTTTTCGTCAATTTGTTATACCGAGCACGAAATTAACTCACATATTTATTATTTTTGTCAGTTTTCTATTGACACCCCTTAATATATGATAGCTTTGTACATTTGTATACAATTATCCTAGAACGAAGGATCTTGAGTATATAAATGTAAAGGGAATTGTTTTTACTCAAAGGAATGAGGAATTGAGATGTTTTTAAAGGCTGTTTATCAGACAAATGAGGTGCTTGGAAGCTTCTGGCGTCCACACGATTATATGGCACATGTTCCTACAGCTAAGGTAACTGCTAATATCGCTACACCTTTGGAAAGCGATGCTGCTACAGTTTCTTTGTCTGAGCAGGGTATTCAGCTTGCATCTAAGATGTCCGCTTCTACTACACAGGCATCACCAATCAATATCTCAGCTGATAACGATGACAGAGATACTGTTAAGAGATATATCTACAATGGTGTTGACGGTTCAGTAAAACTTATGGATATTGCAGTTTAGTATTTAACAATAATATTATTTTTATTCAAATCAAAAAGAACAGTTCATTTGAACTGTTCTTTTGTTTTTGTGCTATATGACTTTTACGCTTTCTAAACTGTCTTCTACTCAACAGTAACCGACTTAGCAAGGTTTCTTGGCTTATCTACATCAAGGCCCTTAGCAACACTTACGTAATAACCCAGTAACTGAAGTGGCACAACTGCCAGACTGGCTGCAAAGTGCTCGTCAACCTTTGGTACATAGATTGTGAAGTTAACCTTATCTTCTACTTCATACTTACCATAGGGTGCAACACCTACTAAAAATGCGCCTCTTGCTTTACATTCAAGCATATTGCTTATAGTCTTCTCATAGAGATCACTCTGAGTGAGTGTACCTATAACCAATGTATCCTGCTCGATAAGTGAAATAGTACCATGCTTAAGTTCACCAGCTGCATAAGCCTCTGAATGAATATAAGAAATTTCCTTAAGCTTAAGTGATCCCTCTAGGCATACTGCGTAATCAATGCCTCTTCCTACGAAGAATACATCTCTTGCATTGGCATACTTAGCTGCAAACCACTGGATTCTTTCCTTATCATCAATAATCTTTACAATCTTATCTGGAAGAGACTTAATCTCATTGATATAGTATGTATACCTCTCTTTATCAATCTCGCCTCTTACATACGCAAACTGAATTGCGAGACAGTAACCAGCTATAAGCTGTGCACTGTAAGCCTTAGTAGTAGCAACTGATATTTCAGGACCTGCCATAGTATAGAAAGTATTATCTGCTTCTCTTGCAATTGAACTTCCAACTACATTGACAATAGCCAGTGTCTTAAGTCCCTGCTCTTTAGCAATTGTAACCGCCTCTTTAGTATCCGCTGTTTCACCAGACTGACTGATAGCGATTACAAGCCCCTTCTTGTTAAGAAGCATACTTCTATATCTGAACTCAGATGCTAATTCTACTCTGACAGGAATCTTGGCAATATCTTCAAATACATACTGGCAAGCCATTCCAACATGCCATGCAGAACCACATGCTGTTATATAAATCTGCTCAATGTCCTTGATATCTTCAACACTTAATCCAATTGAACTGAAATCGAGTTCGCCATCCTTAAGAACACTGTTAAGTGTATCTTCAATAGCCTTAGGCTGATCATTGATTTCCTTCATCATGAAATGCTCATATCCGCCCTTTTCTGCTGATTCAGCATCCCATGTAATTTCAACTGGTTCCTTATCTATTACATCACCATTAAGATCATAAAAATCTACGGCACCTGCTGTAACCTTAGCAAATTCCATATTATCGATATAATATACCGAACGAGTATACTTAAGAATTGCTGGAACGTCTGATGCAATATAAGAGTTACCTTCTGTAATACCAATAATCATTGGAGATGCCTTACGAGCAACCCAGATTTCATCTGGATAATCTGTAAACATGAGTTCCAATGCGTACGAACCACGAATACGTACCATAGCCTTGGCAATAGCATCTACAGGTCCAATATTATATTTCTTGTAGTAATAATCAACAAGCTTTACAGCTACTTCTGTATCAGTATCACTGTAGAACTGATATCCATGCTTTAAAAGCTTTTCCTTAAGTTCTGCAAAGTTTTCAATAATACCATTGTGTACACCAACTACTGCACTTTCTACAGGACCAGAACCTGAACCTGTACAGTTTCCACTTACGTGTGGGTGCGCATTTTTAAGTGTAGGTACACCGTGAGTTGCCCAACGTGTATGTCCAATACCACAATTACCTGCGATAGCATTTCCGCCATCAATCTTTTCGTATAACTCCTTGAGCTTACCCGCTGCCTTAATAACTTCTGCAAGCTTCTTGCCATCTCTTACAGCAAGACCTGCTGAATCATATCCTCTATATTCAAGTTTTGATAATCCACTAAGCAAAATTGGAGCTGCCTGTTCATTACCAACATATCCTACTATTCCACACACAATTAATTTCCTCCTTGTATGCTTTCCAACTAATTGTTTGCAATACGCGAGTGCATATTTTGTATATTATACTATAAATGCAACAAAATAGCCACCCTATATTGGGGTGGCCTATTTTGTCTATATCTTATATATCTTGTCGCATTTATCTATCACATTGATTGAACCATCTTCATTGTATTTGAATTCAACCGCACATACACTTCTGTGGAATAAACTTCCTCCAGGTAACTCGTCTGTATGATAGAAAAGATAAGAATGTCCCTTAAAATCCACAATTCCCGGGTGATTTGTGAAACAAGGTCCTTCCTCCATGAGAATTCCGCCATAAACCCAAGGTCCTGTTGGTGATACGGATGTAGAATATGCCAGATGCTCATTTCTATGTTCGCCTTCAGAAAAGCCTGCAAACACCATGTAATACAGATCATTTTTCTTATAGAACCATGGTCCCTCACCGTATGTAGTTCCTGTATTGTGTCCTCCTTTGGCAAATGAGTCCACCGTCATTGGTACCTTCACAATACCAACTATTTCATCATAGGAAATCATATCTTCATTAAGAAGAACATATCTCAGTTCCGGATTGCCAAAGTAAAGATACGCCTGTCCATCGTCATCAATAAACACTGTAGGATCAATATCATTCCAGTCCCCTTCATCAATAAGTGGGTAGCCAAGATCCTTAAATGGTCCTGCCGGATTGTCAGACACTCCTACAGCTATAGCCATTCCACCGTCAATTTTGTGAACCGGGCAATACAAATAAAACTTACCATTTCTCTCAATACACTGTGGTGCCCAAGCTCTGTCATCCGCCCAGCTGATATCATCTAACGAAAAAATCTTTCCATGATCTGTCCAGTTAACCATATCTTTTGTAGAGAAACATCTCCAATCAAACATTGTATAGAAGTCGTTAATCAACTCATCTTCATCATGAGTTGTATAAAGATACAGTGTATCACCATACACCATTGGTGCAGGATCAGCTGTGTATGTGTCTTTAATAATAGGATTCGTACAAAATTCTTTTTCCATTCCAGCCTCTTTCATTATGCGAATTTTTTCATTCTGTGATATGAATCTTCTGTTCTACATTACGCGCTTGTTTGTATTATGTAAACCACTATTCGAGTTTCAAAATAACTGCACCATGCTTAGCAACGCGCATTTTGATCTCATCTGTCTTCTTAACTTTCTTACTGCTCCAAAGTTCTTTTACAGATGTATACTCAATCTCCAAATCTTCTGGTTTGATACATATGCTTCTGTTCTTTTCCGAAATATTGAACATTGCCACATATGTACCTTTGCCATCTTTTCTTGGAGCAATCCAGACAATTTCATCATCTGTTCTGTATATCTGATGTGCACAATGTGTTTCTTTGGCAATGCTAAGAACTTCTGCATTGGTCAAAAGCTTTAAGGTGAATTCATCATTCTTTGTCATCTCACCGCCAATCATCAGCGGTGATCTCATCATACACCACAGACTCATCATGGTAATGAGTTCGTCCTGAGTAAATCTAGTCCAGTTCTTCTCATCATAACACTGTCTAAGTGCACCAACAGGAAGCATGTCTGCATCTGGCCAATGCCCCGGCGCTGAATGCGTACACCATTTCTCTGCTCTCTCAAACATGGCGAGGAGTAATCTCCAGTCATCCCAGAAATCATCGGTAATTCTCCACATGTTTGCATATTTTTTAAGATGCTCAGCTCTTTCAAGTGGAGCTGGTCCCGGCGAAAGTGAAAGAACCATGTCTCTTCCACAACTTCTGATTGATTCACTAATTAACTCTATTTCTCTTTCGCAATGAGGATATTCTCTTGCTATATCATCGACCTTAACAAAATCCACTCCCCACTGTGCATAAAGTTTAAATATGCTTTCATAATAAGCCCTTGCACCAGCTTCATTCTGTTCGCATTTTAATCCATACATATCTGGATTCCATGCGCAAATTGAATTAGGGTTAGCTACTTCTCTTGCCTTAAAATCAGAACCTGCAATAGGAAGATTATTATGTGCTGCCATTCTTGGCATTCCCCTCATGATATGAATACCAAATTTGAGTCCCAGTCCATGCACATAATCAGCCAGTGGCTTAAATCCCTCACCAGCAGCTGCTGATGGAAATCTGTTTGGCGCTGGAAGCAATCTTCCGTATTCGTCCATACACAAATCGGAAAATGGTTCATACTCATGTGAACCTGCAGTTGGCTGAAACCATTCGATGTCAACTACAACATATTCCCAACCATATTCCTTGAGATATTTTGCCATATAATCAGCATTATCTCTCACCTGTTTCTCATTTACTGCTGCCCCATAACAGTCCCAGCTGTTCCATCCCATAGGTGGCTCTTTTGCTATCATTTTGCTTTCCCTCTCTAATCTAGTCTCAACTATTTATGTCTGATAATTAACCCTTTTCTTCCAATTCTTTAAGACTACTGTACCCATACAGAATTGCCGTATTTGATATTGTTTCTTTGGTTATATTAATTCCCTTTCTCACGCAATTAACAACAAATCCTGCATATAACTGTAACATCTTGTCGGAATAAGTACTTATCTCACCACGAAGATATGTTTCCGATGATGTATTAAAGCTATTGTCTTCATAACTGTGGAAGCTTCTGGCATTGCCAGCAAGTGTAGGATATTCTTTGCCAAATTCTTCTGTCATCCCAACCTGCAGCGCAACTATCTGTTCTATTATTGCTTTTTTCTGCTCTGACAGTTCTGGGAAATATCCTTTTATTTCCTCATACTTTTCTGGAGCAGTACTTTCCATCATTCTACCATACTTTTCAGTTATAAGATTGTGTCCCTGCTCATATTCTCTCGAAAAATCATACAAATACTGTGTCAGCATATCTCTATTCCATGTCAGGTACTGACTTTTTCTCATAACATAGAATGTTGGCCAGTTATTCTGGCATGACGCTCTGCCACCCTCATTCTTCACCTCATCGAAAGCCTTAAACTCAAGTCTTACCACTTTATTAACAAGTTCTTCCTTGTCATAGTCTGCAATCGATGCTTTAAACATGAGTTCCGCCGCATGATTTCCCAAATTGGGATCTATATCACTGATATCCCCTTTTTCATATAACCTGGTCGCAATAAATGCACCTATTTCCAAGGTTTTCTGTTTCTTGACACTTGTGTCATCTGTTTCTGACGCCTTCATAAAATCCTCAAGAAGATTTATAAGTTCTGTATCACGTGTTGGTAACACATTCATCATGTGATGGTACAAATTCAAAGTAATATTGTACAGCTTGTCCGGTTGGGTAGTCTGTGAAAATGCAGTTACATCTTCTGCCAGGTTCATAAGCCTGATAAGATCAGAGTTAGTTAATGTCTCATGGAATGTTTCTAAAGCATGAGAGGTTTGGTTGTCCTGATCTGCTTCTGATTTCTGGATTCTATCTGATGTTGTAAAGGCTTCAGATTCCCAAAGTTTTTCTGATGTTGTACAAGTTTCAATGTTTTTGTTGACTTCTTCAGTCACCGTCTCTTTACCACACAGTTCTGCACTTTCTTTCAGTCTTTCATACTGGCTGTTTCTTCCAACAGTATTCTCAACGATTCTCATTGCCTCTTCAAATATTGTTTTGGCTTTTCCACTCTGTCCCCAATTGTAATAGCATGTAGCCAGAGCAGAGAGAGCTGCACAGTAATGGGCGTCAATACAGTTACGTTCCTTGAATCTACGAATAGCTTCTCTTGCATAATTAAAAGCCTTATCATAGTCCTTTGCTAAAAGCATGGTATTGGCCAGATTGGCATAGGTCACAGCGATTTCAAACTTATCCTGTCTTTGAACCACTATGAGTAGCGCATTTTTCAGCAAGTTTTCTGCTTCTTTAAATTCTCCCAACTCCTGGTGCAAAAGACTCATGTTATTATATAAACCCGCAACACATATATCGTTTTTATCCAGTCTTCCTTCTTCTATCGCATGGTTATAAATATCCTGCGCCTTTATATAATTTTGCTTTGCCTGTTCATATTCTCCAATTGAACGATATGCATTAGCCATGTTAAGCACAGTAGTTGCATAATTAATTGTGCCCTCTAACTTCATATCCGTAAGAAGCTGCTTTGTACCCTCTATTGTCTCAAGCAATCTGTCCTTTTTCGAAGTCATACGATAATATCCAATAAGTTCATTATAAAGTCTCAGAACAATATCATTCTTATTATCCTTTTTTGCCTGTTCCAACACCGAACGCATATATTCTTCTGCTTCACTCGGCGATTTTTCAAACAGATTATCAATTGTCTCAAAAATGTTAGTATCAAGATAAGATTCCATATTCATGTCCTATAATATATACGCACAAATCACATAAAATAAAACTGCTTACGTGTATAAAGCTGTTTACAAGATTTAATATTAAACAAAAAAGAGAGAAATAGCCTTTTTTAACAGCTACTTCTCTCTCCCTAGTCACCTATTAGCCAAAGTATCTATCAAGAAGACCCTTGAGTGCTTTTCCGTGGCGCGCCTCATCGCGAGCCATCTCATGGATACTGTCATGAAGTGCATCAAGGTTGTTCTTCTTACAGCAAAGTGCAAGATCAAACTTGCCCTGTGTTGCACCAAACTCGCAATCAACTCTCCATTTAAGATTATCCTTAGATGTAGCCTTCATATTTGGCTCAAGTTCAGAACCAAGGAATTCTGCAAATTTAGCAGCATGCTCAGCTTCTTCATAAGCTGCCTTCTCCCAGTAAAGACCAATTTCTGGATAACCTTCTCTATGTGCAATTCTAGCCATGCAAAGATACATACCAACCTCTGAGCATTCACCAGTAAAGTTTGCCTTAAGCTGCTCTAAAATATATTTCTTATCTTCTTCTGAAACAGCTGCATTATTCTTAACTGTACTTGCATACACACCATACTCATGCTCAGCTGCAAGCTTAAGCTCGCCTTCTACCTTTGTAAATTTTTCACCACTAACGTGACATACTGGACATTCTGCTGGAGCAGTTTCTCCTTCATGAATGTAACCGCATACTGGACATACCCATTTTGCCATTGTTATTTCTCCTTTCATACTTTAATAATACACTTTAATATAATTAACAAACTTTTTCAGACTCAGTCTGACAATTCCCACATATTCCCTTAAAAAGAATGTCATGATCAAGAAATAGCATACCTCTCTTATCGCCAATGCGCTCTTCAAGATTTTCCAGCACTTCTATATCAGCATCATGGACTGCTCCGCATTTCACACATCGCACATGATAGTGTTTGTCCAAAGTGAAATCAAAACAATCTGGTCCATCCGGAATCTCTACTTTCCTTATGGCTCCTTCATCAGCAAGAATTCCAAGATTCCTGTAAACGGTTCCTTTACCAATTGTCGGATGCTCATTTTTAACAAATTCAAACACTTCATCCGCTGTAACATGGCGGCGCATATTCTGAACTGCTTTATGAATTAAATCTTTTTGGATAGTATGTCTTCTTTCCATATCTTTTCTCTTATTAGGAATAATTCTTAATTAGTATTTTATGCTATAATATAGATTTGTCAAGAAAAAGCGTCATAATTCTTATTATTTCATTCTTTGGCGCCCCTTCCTATCTAAACTGCTTTATTAGGGGCGTTAAAACTCAACACTTTATTCTTTTTTGACGCCAATCTTTCTTTCAAAAGCAAAAAAGACTGAATTCCAAAGAATCCAGTCTTAGTGCGGATAACAGGAATCGAACCTGCACGGTCTCCCACCAGAACCTAAAAATGGATTCCTATGTTATTTGGATGTTTTTAGTTCATCCTATAACATTCCTAAACGCCCTCTATTTTCAAGCTTTTTCAGCTATTTTTTATCAATAAATCTTCAAAACTAGATATGTACTATAGTATCGATTTTTACTACTAAGGGTGGAACAAAGGGTGGAAATCCACCCCTTATTCCCATTATTCAGTTGTATCTAACATTTCCAATCCCTTGGAAATGGATTTGTCACTATGCTTAGCATAGATATTTGCAGTTGTTTCTATATTACTATGTCTTAATGTTTGCTGAGCCAGCTTAATATCGCCTGTCTCTTCTAGAATAATAGATCCAACTGTATGTCTTAAATCATGAAATCTGGTATGGCGCAATCCAATTTTTTTAAGTAAGTTACTATATCCTTGTGACACGTTATTGGGTTTAATAGGCTTTCCTGTATTCCACTTGCAAACATAATCATTATCTTCATACCCCTCTCCAAAGAACTCCTTATCAGCCTCTTGCTGAAGCTTAAGATTATAAAGATATTCCATAAGTGGTTTAATCATATGAAGCGATGCTTTAGACCCTTTAGTTTTTGTCTTTTCACGATATACTGCTTTACTATTCACAAGAACACATACATTCCTTATATGAACAAGCTGATTTTCAAAATCAACATCCTGCCATCTTAGTCCAAGAACTTCTTCCCTTCTTAATCCTAAGTAGGATGCAAGCACAATAGTTGGCTCAAGATGATGTCCTTTAATACCTTCACGCAGTATTTTGATTTCGTCCTTGTTATATGGCTCAGCCTCAAAATCATTTTGTGGTATTTTCTTTAAGACCTGCTTATTAACTTTCTTCGCCACATTCTCGGGAACATCCATTTCGCTAACAGCATAATCAAGTACCATCTTTATAATATCAAAGTGCTTTTTAATGGAGTGGTAGTAAGGTTTTTCATCATTTCTAATCTTAACCTTCTTTCCCTTAGCACTTTTAGTACGCTCATCAATAATCTGCTGCTTTTTATCACAATCATCTAATTCCATATTGATAAACTCCTTAAGATCAAACTGATTAAGTTCTGTAAGTTTAATATGTCCGATGCGTGGAATAATATGCTTTTTTAAAGGACTTTCATAAGAGACCAATGTATTATCTTCAACTGAACCCTTTATTTCGGTCAACCAATAATATGCATATTCTTCAAAAGTATCATCTTTGTGATATCCACTCGATTTATGACTAACTCTTTGCTTATTCATATATAATTCATTCAAAAACTCCTCTTGCAATTTTTCTCCTTGCTTTCGAGCCTTTGATTTTGCTTTATCTGATTCTTGCTCTACAGGAACTTCCGTGCTAAACATCTTTGTTTTATGCTTACCATCGCAATCTGTATATTTGAACTGCCAATACCAAACTTTGCCATTATCTTTCTTAATTAATGACATACATTCCTCCAGTTCTTAAGCTTCACACATGAAATCCAGTAATTTACTCTTTGGAACACGGAATACTCTGCCAACCTTAACTGCAGTTAATTTGTTTTCCTTGATTAACTTACGAACACTGGCATCCGTTACACCAAGAATTTCTGAAACATCACAGATTCTTAATACTGGTGGATACTTTTCTAAGTATTTATCCATACTAGCGCCTCCTTTCACATTTATTACAACCGAGTATTTACGTTACCCGTAAATTTATATTAACATCGTTTTTGTTGTTTGTAAATATTTTATTTTCGTTTTCCGTAAATATTTCTAATTTTCGCAACAAATATTTACTTTTTCCGCAAATGTAGTATTATTGAGTATAAGAAAATTGATATATCTATATTTAAAAAGGAATATAAACAAATGGGTGATGGAAAAAGATTAAAAGAAATAATTAATGAAAAAGGAACAAATGTAAGAAAACTCAGTATTATTACTGGAATAAGCGCTAGTACTTTGTATACCTGCATCGATCACGATTCCAACATTAGATTCGACAATGCTCTAAGAATTGCTAATGCCTTGGATATAGATGTAAAAGAGATATGCTCAGCATTGCCATTTTCTGGTGATTTAGAAGAAGACGAAATATATCCAACTATCCATGATACCTATGGAATACTTGATGAGAATAGAATAAAAACATATTTAAAAGGTTCTTTACTACCTTTAATGAGATTATATGGAAAAAATGAATTGCCAGAGATCGATAAACTATTAACTTACTTTTACATGTTGGATGATGATGCCCGAAAAGAAGTAGCCAACTTTATTGATTTCAAATTAAAGACCAACAAAGATAAAGAGAGAGAAGAAGAAGTAAAAAATATTAAGACCTGGTAATATGAAAATAACTAATGCATAAGGAATGCTCCTACAACTCTAACTTGTGGGAGCATTTTTATATGTTTGGGTTGATTATAAAAAATAAAAATATCTACATACTGTCAAGCCCTTGCCACGAAGTGGTGCTTGCAGGCTTTACTGCATGTAGATATTTTAATAAAATCTTAATCCCTAAACATAGATTATATTGTTCCGATTATATGGGCTGTCCGGGAATCATAAAACTTCAATTCTATGATAATGTATGTTTTCTACAGTGCATTGATCACCCGAAAATGCAAAATAAATATCATCATTGTCATCATTTATAATGGTTGTATTTTCAATCTCAATTCCACCATTTACGGTTTTTAGTACGATTTGATTGCCAGATTTAGAAATAATAATTTTGCTATTTCTTCCAGCTATATTATCCAACTTCCACTGATCCCAACCTGGGAATTCTTCTGTTTTATTACTTATACCGTAGTTTTCGCACTGATCTGATTCACTCCAGCTTTCACCGTTTAAGCGAACGACACTATATTCTCTATAATTCTCGCCATATACATGTCCATCATCCGAATGGAATATAACAAAGAATGGACAATGCCATATCAATCTGGCAAATGGTAAACTACTCATATCAAAAGTGATTTCTATATCACCGTCAATCATAATTCCTTCTGTCGCAGCTGTTCTCCAACCATCAACCTGAATACTTGGAATATCCCCTTCTACACCGTTTAAGTATGTAATCTCCTCAGCAATTCTTTCAATTGAACCTTCTGGTATCGCTTCTTCCGAACGTTCGTATGAGATGTCATTTATCTCACAATTCTCACCAGTAATACTTACATACACATAACGTGTATTATCTGGCAGGCAAAGCGTTGCTGTCATCTTTTGATCACATGCTATCATTTCAAAATACAAATGGTCATTGTCTTTTACCAGCTCAATCGCGCACTCATCGCTTTTATAATCTGGAATCTCTGTAACTTCAATCTGCGTTTTTCTTACACCATCAAATACATTCTTTCCGTTGATTCTTAATTCACCATATTCATGGTATGACAGTATTTTTTCAAAATCATCACCCTTATGAATGCGAGCATCCAATGAATCAAACAAAACAAATGCAGGCATAGAATTCTCACCAGCAGTGTTCTCGTATTGGAAATGAATCTTTGTTTTCATCTCATTAATACGTATTGCCTCAGAAAAGTTTGTACGGAATTCCTTGCAAGATAACGCTGTACTCTCAGAATCATCATTAAAGTCAATCCTCTCCTGCATCTGAAACTCAATATCTTTATCAATCAGATGAACCATGATTTTTGCAAATTCAGGATCAAACTGAGTTCCCATTCCCTTTATAATTTCTTCTCTTACTGTCTGCTGTGGAATTGGATTACGATAGCTTCTCTTTGAGGTCATTGCATCATAAGCGTCTGCAACAGCGATAATTCTAGCCATTTCAGGAATATTTTCACCTTCAAGTCCTGAAGGATAACCTTTGCCATCGTATCTCTCATGATGATAATTTGCTCCCGTGCTCAAATATGGCAACCTGCTAATTTTCTCGAGAATTTCCTTGCCATGCACAGGATGTTTCTTGATTTCATCATACTCTTCCTTTGTCAGTTTCCCCGCTTTACATATGATATCATCAGGAATGCCTATTTTGCCTACATCATGCAATAGACCTGCAAAATAAATTTTCTCGCATTCAGTCTCCGACAAGCCCGCTTCTTCAGCTATTTTTTTAGCATATGTAGCTACACGTTGAGAATGACCATGCGTATACTTGTCTTTTGCATCAATGGCACTAGCCAATGCTTCTGCAGTCTGAATGAAAAGCTCTTTCATTTCACGCGCATGGCCTTCATATATTTCTACTTCTTCCAGCTTCTTCTGCTGCTCAATAATATCTCCAATTCCCTGGAAAGTGAACACAAGATGAAGAACTTTCCCCCCACTGTCACGCTCAGCAACAATAATAGTTGTTCTAGTCCAATCTTTCGAATATCTTCCTACAGCATCAACAAAATAACTATTTTTATCTTTCAGTCGCTCATTGATTGCTTCTGGACTAAAGACTGTCTTCATTGCCTCTACATATCCTGCTGCAAACATTGCATTTGGAATCCCTTCCAGACACTCTCTGGCACTTTTAAATTGGGAACAGTATTCAGACACTACTTTAGATGCCTTAATCTCGGTAAAGGTATCATTTTCCAAATCCACTTCATATAATGTGTGATAAATATCTGAAAGAGCCAGAATGGTTCGCATATTATTTGAAAGCTCTTTATTTGAATG
>JAZQOC010000074.1:0-2013 GCA_045627645.1 Lachnospiraceae bacterium | reverse complement strand
GGTAATGGTGGGTTAAAAATCACCACAACCCCAGTGTTTATCTAGATTAAGCGGTATTATACTTTCGGTTAGGAAGTGGAATGCGAATATCAGAGCATACAAGGTACACCATATCAAGCATGTTTTGTATGTTTCTGAATCCGTATGCCTTGCGAATAATCAGCTTAATCTTGTTATTAGTTGCCTCAATGAGGGTGTAATATAAAGTGTGTAATTAGCATTAACTCTAATTAACGCACTTTATTTTTTTTATAAGTGCGATATATTGAATGAGGATTACTAAATTATGAGTGACGCATTTATGGCACCTAGAAAAAAACGCAATGAAGCAAGCATGGCATTTGCCAAAGCAATTATAGAGCAATACAAACCAAAATCTGTAAAGGAAATGCAAGATGCTCTTAAGGATATATTTGGTCCAATGTTTGAGGCTATGCTTCAAGGAGAAATGGATTCACATCTTGGTTACCCATCAAATGAACGAGGATCTAAAGAAACAAACAACAGAAGGAATGGATATACACATAAGAAATTAAGTACTTCTATGGGGGAAGTTGAAATAGCAGCCCCACGTGATAGAAATGGATCCTTTGAACCATACATTGTCCCTAAGCGTTCCAAGGATGTAAGCGATATCGAAGATAAGGTTCTTTCTATGTATGCTAGAGGAATGAGCCAGCGAGATATAGCAAATACCATAGAGGATATATATGGTTTTGAAATATCTCACGATACCATATCAAACATAACAGATCGCATCATTGATACAGCAAATGAATGGCAAAATAGACCACTAAAGAAGTTCTATACCTTTGTTTTTGTTGATTGTTTATATGTCAATATTCGAAAGGAAATGGAAACAAAAAGCTGCGCTGTATATGTTGTTTTAGGCTACGATGTAAATGGCTTAAAGGACATTCTAGGCATCTGGATTGGAGAATCAGAAGGAAAGCATTATTGGATGCAAATCTTTGATGAAATAAAGAATCGAGGTGTTGAAGATATTCTATTCATGAGCATAGATGGGGTATCAGGGCTTGAAGAAGGTGCGAAATCCATATTTAAGGATGTAGTAGTTCAAAGATGTATTGTTCACATGATAAGAAACTCTATCAAATACATACCGACGAAGGATTACAAGGCTTTTACATCCCAATTAAAGAAAGTATATGGAGCAATAAACTTAAAGACAGCAGAGGCCGAATTTGAGCGACTTAAGCAGGATTGGAGCAAATATCCTGGAGCTTTGGATGTATGGAAAAGAAATTGGTCTCACGTTGCCCAACTGTTTAACTACAGTAGTGCTGTACGCAAGGTAATGTACACCACTAATGCTATAGAATCTGTTAATTCAAGCTTTAGAAAAGTTACCAAAAAAGGAACATTTCCAAACTCTGATGCTGTTATGAAGATACTATATCTCCGAATTACAGAACTTTATAAAAAATGGAAAGATCGACCTGTAGCTAATTGGGCTATGGTTCGTAATCAACTAGCTATGAATGAGAGAATTCAATCTAGAATATTGAAATACGAATCTTATTAGGCTTTGTACAAAACGCAATTACGGCTACGATTCTTTTTGCTGATCAATGGTTGGTTAGATTAGTTTTGTCCCGGGAGGCTGAAATTGCGCTTAAAACCAAATTCCATACGTCTTATGAGGTGTTTTTAGGCATAGGACATATGGAACGGTCGAAAGACCAAATATAGTTGGATAGTAAAAATTTATTTTCCAACTAGAAAAAGGAAATTACACATTTAGATTGACACTCTCACCGCAGATGCATTAATAGTTGGTTCTCCTGTATATTATGCATCCCCATCTGGAGAAATAATTGCATTTATGAACCGCTTTACTTCAGCTGCTGGTTCAAGTTTATGTCATAAACCAGCGGCTTCCATCACATCTGCGCGCAGAGCTGGAACTACCGCAACATTGGATGTAATTAATAAATATTTCAGTTACAGTCAGATGCCTATTGTTTCTTCTAATTATTGGAATATGGTACA
>JAZQOC010000073.1:0-19008 GCA_045627645.1 Lachnospiraceae bacterium | reverse complement strand
TCGATACATCCCTTTAATACGTCGAAACGAAGTGGTGGTGGAACAAGGATACCCTGCTCATTTCTTGTACACTGAGCAGCTGTGAACTTGTATGCACCATGAGATGTTCCGATAGCGATTGCAAGTGAATCACAACCTGTTCTATCAACGAACTCTTCAACTTCTTCTGGACGTGTATAGCTTTCATTACCAGCTTCTACACAAACTTCGTCTTCTACACCAGCAAGAGTACCAAGCTCTGCTTCTACTACTGCGCCATGAGCGTGTGCATATTCAACAACCTGCTTTGTTAAAGCGATGATGTCTTCGAAAGACTTAGAAGAAGCATCGATCATAACAGATGTGAATCCGCCATCGATACAGCTCTTACATAATTCAAATGTATCACCATGATCAAGGTGAAGAGCGATTGGAATATCTGGGTTCTCAGCAACTGCAGCTTCTACTAACTTAACAAGATATGTGTGGTTAGCGTAAGCACGTGCTCCCTTTGATACCTGAAGGATTACAGGGCTGTTTAATTCGCCAGCTGCTTCTGTAATACCCTGAACGATTTCCATGTTGTTTACGTTGAAAGCACCGATAGCATATCCGCCGTCATAAGCCTTCTTAAACATTTCGGTAGTTGTAACTAATGCCATTATTTTAAGTTCCTTTCTTAAAAAAATATTTCTTTAATAAGGTCTGTATGACCATTTGAAACAAGTATAACACTAAACATCCCAAACTACAAAGGAAATTCTGTACAATACAACAACTTTTTAGGCCTCATCTTTTTAATATTCATCCAAAAAGTTATGTCTGATACCATTCTGTTTATACTCAATAACTGTATCAAGATTAACATTTTCAACGCTCTTGAAGATATTGCCCTCTATAAAAGGATTGGTCTCCTTAAGTTTGGCAATCAGTTTCTTTGTTTCAAGTCTTTTCGATGATGTTGTTCCATCCTCATGACATGTACTGCAAGTCTCTGTAAAATGACAGGCACACTGCAGAAAATGCAAATCATTATAATCTCTCCACTTGCAAATATCCTCTTCCCTTACAAGATAGAGTGGTCTGATAAGCTCCATTCCTTCAAAATTTGTACTATGAAGCTTTGGCATCATTGTCTGTATCTGCCCACCATGAAGCATGCCCATAAGTATTGTTTCGATTACATCATCATAATGATGTCCCAATGCGATTTTATTGCATCCAAGTTCCCTGGCCTTGCTATATAGATAGCCTCTCCTCATTCTCGCACATAAATAGCAAGGATTTTTTTCTACAGTATCGACTGCATCAAAGATTGTACTTTCGAATATTGTCACTGGTATTCCCAGTTTTTTAGCGTTGCTTTCGATAAGCGCCCTGTTAGCCTTATTATATCCCGGATCCATAACCAGAAAAGTCAGTTCAAAATTCACTTTTCTGTGCCTCTGAATCTCCTGAAATAATTTAGCCATGAGCATGGAATCCTTGCCACCAGAAATACATACAGCAATGCGGTCTCCTTCTTTAATTAGCTCATACGTCTTACAAGCTTTGGCAAATGGAGAAAATATAGACTTATGAAACTTCTTTCGAATACTTTCCTCTGCTTTCTTTTTTGCCTCTTCATCATCTGTAATCATAATAGCAGCCATAAGAAATGCATTATATCCGCCTATTAAGCTATAACATTCAACCTGGCATTTTTCTAATAATTCAGCTATATCTTTTGATTTTTCACCACGCTGACAATATACCACTACAGGCTTATCTTTATTCAACTTTTCAATGCATGCGTTGATGTCATTTTCAAAATTTATCTCAGGAATATTTACGGCACCTGGAATCATGCCATATAAAACGCTTCCCTCATCACGTATATCTACTATCTGATAGTAACCATCTTCTTTTTCATTAAATTGCTGGATTGTTATCTCTTTCATGTCCAATCTTTCCCACTTTGTATAAAGGTTAATCCTTTGGCTCATATCTAATTTCCAAAACTTATAATAGCATAAAAAAGGATGCTTTCGCTAAAGAAAACATCCCTTATAAAAACTTTGCCATATTTAAATGTTTATTTTTTTATTAAGAAGATCATCTAATGTGATTCCATCGAAAAAATCCGTAATCAAATCATTCAACTTACTCCACATCGGTAGCGTAAGACACAATTCCTTCTTTTCACATTCTACAGCGTCACATTCCAAGCATGCTACCGGTGCCAACGTGCCTTCTGTCAGTTTTAAAATATCACCAATGACATATTCCCTAGGTTCTCTAGTAAGCTTGTATCCACCACCTTTACCATGAACGCCCTCTATCAACTTAGCCCCTACAAGTAGTGGCATTATCTTTTCAAGATATTTCAATGACACATCTTGCCTCTGTGCGACTTCCTTCATAGGAATATAGTTGCCATCACTATTGGCAGCCAAGTCGAGCATAACACGAATTGCATATCTTCCTTTTGTAGATACTATCATCTATGAAAGTCTCCCTTCATACTTTTCCAAGCACTTAATTAATCAGCAAATAATGGTGTAGAAAGATATCTGTCACCTGTATCTGGCAATAATACAACAATCTTCTTGCCAGCATTTTCTGGTCTCTTAGCTAACTGAATTGCTGCAAATGCTGCTGCACCAGATGAGATACCAACAAGTACACCTTCGCTTCTGCCGATAGCCTTGCCTGTTGCAAATGCGTCCTCATTAGATACTGGAATAATCTCATCATAGATTTCTGTATTAAGAACTTCTGGAACAAATCCTGCACCAATACCCTGAATCTTATGTGGTCCTGCAACCCCCGTTGATAATACTGCAGATGACTGTGGCTCAACTGCAACAACCTTAACATCTGCCTTCTTCGACTTAAGATATTCACCAACACCTGTTACTGTACCACCTGTACCAACACCTGCTACAAAAATATCAATATCATCTCCAAGATCTTCCCAGATTTCTGGACCTGTTGTCTCAAAATGAGCCTTTGGATTTGATGGGTTTGTAAACTGTGATGGAATGAAGCTGTTTGGAATCTCTGCTGCCAATTCTTCTGCCTTAGCAATTGCTCCCTTCATCCCCTTTGCACCTTCTGAAAGTACAAGCTCTGCACCATATGCTGTCATGAGTTGTCTTCTCTCAACTGACATTGTATCTGGCATTACAATAATTATTCTATATCCTCTTGCTGCTGCTACAGCTGCAAGACCGATACCTGTATTTCCTGAAGTTGGCTCAATGATTGTTGAATCCTTTGTAAGTGTACCTGCTGCCTCCGCATCATCAAGCATCTGCTTAGCTACTCTGTCCTTCACTGATCCTGCTGGATTGAAGTACTCAAGCTTTGCATAAATTGTTGCTTTTAATTCTTCCTTTGCTTCAATATGTGTTAACTCCAAAAGTGGTGTCTTTCCTATTAACTGATCTGCTGATGTATATATTGCCATGTTTTTGTCCTCCGTAAATTAATTTATATTATACCATATATCATTCCCCCTTAGACACGCTCTCGCTTGATTCGAACGTAGCAGTACTAAACTCACTTCGTTCGTTAAGTGCTGACGTTCTCATACAGTCTTCGGTGGAATAATATATGTTAAAACTCTTTATTATTTTACTACCTCGAAACCATGCTCGAGGTCTGCAATAATGTCATCGATATGTTCTGTACCGATTGAGAGACGAACTGTGTTTGGCTTGATGCCTGCTGAAAGAAGTTCTTCCTCGCTCATCTGTGAGTGTGTTGTAGATGCTGGATGAATTACAAGTGACTTAACATCTGCAACGTTAGCAAGCAATGAGAAGAGTTCGAGGCTTTCTGTAAACTTCTGTGCTGTCTTAGCATCACCCTTGATTTCAAATGTGAAGATTGAGCCTGCATCTTCTGGGAAATACTTCTTGTAAAGAGCCTGCTGCTCTGGTGAACCAACAATTGGATGATTAACCTTCTCAACCTGTGGATGCTTTGAAAGGAAGTCTACTACCTTAATCGCATTATCAACATGTCTTTCAACTCTGAGTGAAAGTGTCTCAAGTCCCTGTAATAATAAGAATGAGTTAAATGGTGAAATTGTAGCACCCTGGTCTCTCATAAGTGTTGTTCTAATCTTCATTACAAATGCGATGTCACCACAAGCCTGTGTAAATACAACCCCATGGTATGATGGGTTAGGCTGTGATAAGCCTGGGAACTTGTCGTTCTGTGCCCAATCGAAGTTACCACCATCTACGATTACACCGCCCATTACTGTTCCATGTCCTCCAATGAACTTTGTTGCTGAATGAACTACGATATCTGCACCATGCTCGATTGGACGAAGCTTATATGGTGTTGCAAATGTGCTATCTACAATAAGTGGAATTCCTGCTGCATGAGCAACTGCTGCTACTGCTTCGATATCAAGGATATCTGAATTTGGATTGCCAAGTGTCTCTGCATATACAAGCTTTGTATTCTCTTTAATTGCCTTCGCAAAGTTCTGTGGATCTGATGGATCAACAAATGTTACATCGATACCCTGTTCTTTAAGAGTGTTAGCAAATAAGTTGTATGTACCACCATAAAGGTTTGCTGATGATACGATATGTGAACCTGCTGTTGCAATGTTCTGTATTGCATATGTAATTGCTGCTGAACCAGATGCTGTAGCAAGTGCTGCTTTACCGCCTTCAAGTGCTGCAATTCTCTGCTCAAATACATCAGATGTTGGATTCATAAGTCTTGTGTAAATATTACCACCTTCTGTTAATCCAAATCTTCCTGCTGCCTGAGCTGAATCCTTAAATACATAAGAAGTTGTTGCATAAATTGGAACCGCTCTTGCGTCTGTTCCTGGATCAGGCTGTTCCTGTCCTACATGTACCTGTAATGTTTCAAATTTATATTTTGCCATTTTTGTAATCTCCTTTAGTTATTCTTCTTTTGTTATTCAAATAATTTTTTAATTAAGCGCTTTTATTTTTACCTACCACCCCGGTCGGTAAGTTAAAGATACACCCAATTACCTACCGAGTCAAGGGGTTGGATTATTGGTATTTTTTATGCCTTGTTATAGTTTTTGGCTATAGCAAGGCATTATTGTTTGAATTTATATGTTCGCAAACTCTTTACTTATTGCTTGTTTTATTTTTATATTACATATGAATCGTAATATAGAACATTTCTAATCCTGCCCAAAGCCTCCTCCAAAGTCTTTCTTGGACAAGCCACATTGATTCTCTGGAATCCTTCTCCCTGTCTTCCAAATATCTCGCCATCGTCCAACCAGAGCTTTGCTTCATATATGATTCTTCTATTTATCTCATTTGCCGGGATTTCAGTTCCTCTAAAATCAAGCCATACCAGATATGTTCCTTCTGTGTCGATCATCTTTACACCCGGAAGATACTTCTCTGTATATTCCTTTACAAATTCAATATTTGATTTGATATATGCCTTTACGGCCTGATACCATTCTTCCCCCCTAGAGTAAGCTGACTCTGTCGCAACAAGACCAAGTACGCTAAGCTGACTAATGCCTGCTGCATCTACACCTCTCTTGAAACGATATCTGAGGCTCTCATTTGCAATAAAAATATTTGATATCAGCATAGACGCAAGGTTGAAAGTCTTACTTGGTGAAGTACAGGTAATTGTTATATTCTCAAACTCTTTTTTGATGCTGGCAAATACCGTATGCTCGCCCTTGAATACAAAATCATGATGTATCTCATCACTTACAACAATCACATTGTGCTTAACACATATATCACCAAGCCTTGTAAGCTCATCTCTTGTCCATACACGACCTACTGGATTGTGCGGATTGCAAAGAAAAAACAGCTTGATGTCATTTTCAATAATCTTCTTCTCAAAATCTTCAAAATCGATGTGGTATCTATTGTCATCTCCAAGATAAAGGTCACTACTTACAACTCTTCGGCCATTATCTTCTATTGTTTCTGAAAATGGATAATATCTTGGATACTGAACCAGAACCTTATCACCAATATTTGTGTACGCTTTTACAGCCATGGCAAGGGCAAAAACAACACCAGGAGTCTTAATAAGCCACTCCTCCTTTGTATTCCAGTTGTGATGCTTAATCATCCAGTCATTTACTATATTGAAGTAATCTGTCTGCACCTCACTATAACCAAAGATTGCTTCATGGGCTCTTTCGACCAATGCATCCTCAATATATGAGCTTGTCTTGAAATCCATATCTGCAACCCACAGTGGCAACACGTCCTCTGGCTTACCTCTCTTTACTGCAAAATCATATTTTAAACATCTGGTATTTCTTCTATCTATAACTGTATCAAAATCAAGATTTCTTTCTGCCATAGCTGGTTCCTCCAAATCATTCGGAATGTCCCTTCCGATTTTTCCCTGTTCTTGAAGAAAAGTATATACGTATATTTCTGCTATGCATAATTCTTATAATTTGTTGTCGGCTATAGTTGTTGTCTATAGCAAATCATAAAAACAAGAGAGTCCACATGTGAACTCTCCTTGTATAATCAAATAATATAATCAGGCTGACTAAGCAACTGCATCTTTCTAAAGAACTCAATTGTTCTCTCATTCTTAGGATTGTTAAACACCTCCTTTGGCGTGCCATCCTCTACTACATGTCCTTTATCCAGGAAAATGACCCTGTTTGACACATGTCTAACAAAATCCATTTCATGAGATACCAAAAGCATTGTGTAACCCTCATTGGCTACCTTTTTGATTACATCTAAAACCTCACCTACAAGCTCAGGATCCAGGGCTGATGTCGGCTCATCAAGAAGCAAAACCTGCGGCTTCATTGCAAGTGCTCTTGCAAGAGCAACTCTTTGCTGCTGACCACCCGAAAGATGCTTTGGATAATGATTAGCCCACTGAGCCATTCCTACATTTTCAAGTTCCTGCAAGGCAAGTTTTTTAGCTTCATTCTTCTTCATCTTCTTTACAGTTATTAAGCCTTCCATTACATTTTCAAGAGCTGTCTTCTTGTCAAAGAGATTGAATCTTTGGAATACCATACCTGTATTCTGTCTTAGATAATCCAGATTTTTTGGCTTTCTCTGAGATATATCAATTCTATACTCTTCCTGATTGACTATATCCTCATTGCCAAGGTAAATGATCCCCTGCTCAGGAGTTTCAAGATGATTGATGCATCGAAGGAGTGTTGATTTTCCTGTTCCTGATGGGCCAATGATACCCACAACATCGCCTTCATTGATTTCCAAATTGATATCTTCTAATACAACATTGTCATTATATTTTTTTGATAAATGTTCAATCTTTAACATTGAGTACCCCCCTTATCTCTTCTTCAGAAACAAGTTCTACCTGATCTGGGATTCTGATTTTTTTCTCAATAAATTTGATTATCTGTTCAATAATAATTGTGATTATCCAGTAAATGATAGCCAGCGAAACATATACTTCAAAATATCTGTAAGTTCTTCCACCAATGATTTTTCCTTGTGCTGTAATTTCAACTACCGCACAGGTAAATGCAAGTGAAGTTCCCTTTATAATACCTATCATTGAGTTTCCAAGGTTTGGAAGTGCCACCTCTATCGCTTCAGGTAAGATAATTCTTCTCAACGTCTGAAATGAACTCATTCCAATTGCTTGGGCAGCTTCAATCTGTCCTGGGTTAACAGACTGCAAAGCTGATCTGATAATTTCTGCCATAAAACCCGACTGATTTAATCCAAGTGCAATCATCGCATATACAAATCCAGGTATATCAGCTACCGCCATGTTGGTTCCATATTTTTGATTGATTGCCTGAAAGAGCATTGGTATTCCAAAAAATGCTACATATAACTGAACTATAATTGGTGTACCTCTAAGTAAAGAAATAAGTATATTAACAATCTGAGTCAGCACCTTTATCTTCTTCATCTTAATTATTGCCATCAGCAGACCAAGAATCAATCCAAGCACCATTGATAGTAAAGCAAGTTCCAATGTGATAGGCAGCTTTTTTATAAGTTCCGGTATAGATTCAAACACCAACGATATGTCAAATAACTTTCCCATAATTTCTCCAATCCACACAGGTATTAACCTGTTACTATCATAAATTCTTCTCTACTAACACACATGTAAATCCCAGGTTAGGTCTTGGTATGTCTATATCCACCTTCCGCTCAACCTGTTTTCTCGGCTTATCGTATGCATGTGCATCCTCATTTTCGTTTCTCACATAGCCAAGCTTGTTGTAAAACCCCTCAGCTCTGTCCTGGCTGGAAATGACAACTCGTTTGATTCCCTTTTCCTTAAACCAGTTTTCAGCAGCCTCTATAAGAATTCTACCGTATCCTCCCTTTTGCTTTTCTCTAATCACACATACTCTTTCGATCTTGCCTATATCCTGTGCAGGATATGCCAAACGGCAGCCTGCAACAGGTTTGTGATCCTCAACAATCAGAATTCCTTCAGATTCTCTGTAGTCATCATCTCCAGAAAACTCTATTTCTATAGGAATATTCTGGCCGAAGCAAAAGGCATCTGTCCTCACATAGTCATATGCTTTATAGAACCATTCATCTGTGTTTTTATTGATACGATAGACTTCCATAACTCTACTCCTTAGTTAACTGTTTCCTCTAAATACTTTGGATTAACAGATGTGTCAACACCAAGATACTTCTCTGTAATCTTTCCAATTGTTCCATCTTCTTTCATTTCCTTAAGAACCTTGTTGAGTTCTTCTCTGATCTGGGCTCCTCTTTCATTCTTTGTAAGCAAAAAATATGTATTGTTCTTAGGGAAAAGGAACTCTTCTGTATCTGGATCAATCTCATTTGCTACAAGCTGTCCCTCAAGGCCAAATCTTGGAAGAAGATTTTCAATAATAGGACCATCGTCGATTGCCAAATCAGTTACACCATTTACTATATTCTGATAACGTACCTGGAAATCTGTTTCTGAATATATAATCTCAATCTGTGAATCAGGATTTTCTTTATTCCAGGTCTCTAAAGCACTACCTGTAAGGCTGCCTGCCGAAAGCTCAATTTTGTAGCCTCTGTCAGAAACATCCTTCAAGGATGTAAGTGGCTCATCACCTGTTCTCTGAATATACTCATTAAATGTTGTCTTGTATGGGAATGAGAAGTAGTATGATTCAGCACGTTCTTCTGTGTAACCATAGTTGTTGATAGCTATGTCATACTGACCACTCAATACACCCTGAAGTGCATCTGCAATTTCGATTTCCAGCTCATATCCTGGAATTCTGCTAAATGCTTCCTGAGCAATTTCAATATCAATTCCCACGAGATTATTATCATCATCCACATAAAAATATGGAGCAAGTGAACCACCTGTTACACCTTTAACCTTAACAACTTCTCCTGCTGATGATGCTGTGGCTGATGATGCCTCTGAAGCTGTATTGTCGGCTGATGTTGCCTGTGATGCTGTATTGTCGGCTGATGATGCCTGTGTAGATGATCCGCAAGCTGTAAGACTTGCTGCTAAAACTGATGTTGCTACTAATGTTACTAATATTTTTCTTAATCTATTTTTCATAATATTTATCCTCTCTTTTCTCTTATGCTGAGCTTTCTTTTGAAAGCCCAGCCTGTATTTTCTTATAAAAGATCCTTTAATGGATTGATTGATGCATCTACTGAAAGTGTGCCATTTTTAGGATTTCTGTCATCCCAGCTTGGGCTATTCCAAATAGTAGTCGATATCTCCGATGCATACTCTTCATATGTTTCTCCCTTTGGATGACGAAGATATATCTCATCTGGATGCTTACTAAGTGCAGCTCGCTCGCCGTTATATTTGTAATACTCATCAAAATCCAGTTTGGTTAGGATTCTTTCGTTGAATCCCTTAAATAAAGTTTCCTTACTAACCAGTCTGTCAGTTGCAAGTACCTTTGGATCACTGTTATTGTGGAAAGCTGGGATTGAATTCAGCTCTCTTAAATATCCCCAAAGGTTTTTATATTCCTTGATTGGTTTCTTTGTAGGTCCAATATTTTTGTAATAGCTTACATCCCATCGAATAAGTGTCACATAAAGTCTTACATCTGAATCTGTTATATAATCTCCAAACAGGAATCTGTTTGTTTCAAGTCTTTTGTCAAGCTTATCCAATGACTCATAGAAATCTTCGTAGGCTTCGAAGTAAGCTTCAGGTGACTGGCAGAAAGCCATTCTGTAATGTCCGTTGTTGACATGTGGGAACAACCAGTCATTAAATTCATCTATTTCCTTTCTGTATTTCTTTGGATAAAGATCAGGTGCATCCTCTGGCTGGAATGGTCTGAACTGTACCTCAATGTAATTGGTAAGTCTGTGGTAGTCATTGTTTACTGCTATCTTATTCTCAGTATCTACCAATGTAGGTGTTGTAGCTCTTCCCTTAAAATCAGGATTGGCTCTCTTGTAAAACTCGCTTAAGAAGTAAGCACCTGTAACAGGATCCTTGTGACCTGGCTGATTGCCAAAGCCATGTCCGTATTTGTTGGACTGTCCTGAATGTGAAACCTTGATATCAGTAATTACATCCTGAAGTCCCAGGATATCTCTTACAATCACAGGTCTATTGGACCAGTTACATCCTGTTGCCCAATAGATTCTGTATTTACCAGCTGCTGCCTTGTTATCTCCTTCCTTATCACCAAATGGTTTGATAAATGCGTTTGGCTGTCTGATAAATGCGCCTCTCTCATCAATCTCTACCAATGTTTCATTTGGTCTTGGATCAACTCCAACTTCTTTAGCATGAAGTTCAGCTTCCTCATCTGTGTAAGTATTAAGTAATTCCTCTGTATTTATCTCATTATTAAAATTGCAACTCACATTTAAATCCTCCGTTTTTCTTGATTTTTGCGTAAAAAAATAACAGGTAGCATCAAGCTCCTGTTCTCACTAACTTTTTATCTAATGATTATTAATCAGGTATCTTTCAATGCGTACGATAATAAACCGTATTCTCTTTTGGATTCATACAGCAACAGCAACACATACACATATCCATATATCCTTTCACGTTAGTCTTTAATGTTCTCATTTCTGTACTCTCCTTTCTTTTGGTTCTTTGACCTTTTGTTTGCTATTTGTTTCTTACAAGTATCATTATACATACTCGCCAGAATAAGACAATTTCTAAAAATCTATACCTTGTTATAGCTTTTGTCTATAGCTTATTTATTGTACTTTCTATCCATTCACCTACAAATCTTGTAAGCTTCATTCTCTGGCCTACAAAGCTATGATTACTCATTATAGCTTTATACTCGATATTTCCATTGGCCTCCCTTAGCTTTTGTTCCAGCGGCTTAAGCATTTTATCTGGTGGTGCTATAGTGTCAGATGACGCCTCCACAAGGAGCACGTTTCTCTTAGCAAGCTCATCATATCTGTTTAACACACTTAAATCATGCTGGTAATTAACAGCATTTTCAAACACATCACTTGCAGATGTCATCTTAAGGCACTGTCCCTCTGTCTCTATCATTAGGAAAAGTTCCTTTTCCATCTTATATCTAAAGGCTGCACCAATATCATATGCTGCCAGTGCCGCAACTCCCTTTATAAATGTAAGGTCCTTTGCCGCATTCAGCACACTCTGTCCTCCCATACTATGACCAACCAGGAAAATGTTATTGGTATCAATTCCGTACTGATCCGCAATTGCAGGATTGTGGGCCCATTTGGCAATGGCAATAAGGTCATCCTTGAGATTGGTAAAAAGATAGTTACCTTCGCTTCCCCAGGCACCTCTGTGATTCATATGGATTACGACACATCCCATTCTCATAAGCGCCAGTTCCAGATCATTGTTGGTTGTGTATCCCGGAAAACCATGAGACATGATAATGGTTGGATATGGTCCCTCATTCCTCTTATCCGGAGTAAGTAAGTATCCATATATATGACAACCGCCACTTACAATATTAAGTTCAAATATCTCAGGAAATGATTCCTGCTCATCTGTATCAAATTCGATAAATGCGTTCGCTGCTTTCATATGGTTATTCTCCTACTCAAATTTTAATAACAATTCTTTAGTCAGATTTATATCAAAACAAATAAGTACCCAATGCTTAATGGTGTTCCAAATTGATCACTTCTGCGTTACAAGCTCAACTACAGCCCTGCTACTATCCACCAGCTGGCTCACCGTTGTAAATTCATCCTTAGTATGCACATTGTTCATACCACAGGAAATGACTATTCCTTCTATTCCATTATTAGCAAATACATTGTTGTCACTTCCACCAAAGGTGTCCGTTATAACAGTTTCAATGCCAAGTCTTTCACAGGCTTTTTTATATGCTAAAACTGTATCGCTATGTTCATCAGTTCTATAGGCCTTAATATTAACTATTATATCTGAACTAATGCTGCCTCCATATTCTTTGGCTTTACTCTCAAAAATACTAATAATTCCATTTGCCTGCTCAAGTGCCTTCTCATGATTCATACTCCGTACTTCGCCACTTACCTTAACACTCTCCGGCACTATATTAGGTGCTGTTCCACCAGAAATGATTCCAAAGTTCACTGTGGTTTCTTCATCTATTCGACCATTCTCGATTCCATATATTGCTGCCGCCGCAATCTTAATTGAATGTATTCCCTGCTCTGGTGCAAAGCCTGAATGAGCAGCTTTGCCATGAATATCTATATTAATTGTAAGAATACTCGGTGCAGCAACTGCTGCTGTACCAATTGCTCCGCTAAGATCCAATGTATATGCTCTCTTAGACTTTATCTTTGAAAAATCAAATTTCTTGATTCCCTGACAGAAGGTTTCTTCCGAAACCGAAAATACAACTTCAATATCACCATGCTTAAGCTTATCTTCTTTGATAACCTCAAACATCTCCAATATACTTACTATTCCAGAAATATCATCACTACCAAGTACGGTATTTCCATCAGATGTAATAGTTCCATCCTCATGAACTATAGCCTTCTTGCCGATGCCTGGAGCTACAGTATCCTGATGAGCCGAGAATAAAACCGGCGCAATCGAATCATCTCCAGGCAATATTCCATATATGTTGCCCACCTCGTCGATTTCAGTACTTAGTCCAAGCTCCTGCAATTTCTGCAAAAGGTATTTGCATATTTCCTGCTCATGACCACTTTCGCTATCAAACTCAGTCAGTTTTATAAAGTTTTTAACGATTCTATCTGCATTTATCATTTTTCTATCCTTCGCATTCTAGATAAATCTTTACGCTTACATTTGCATTATCATTTTCACATTCTCATTCATCTAAATGCCTGCTCAAAATCGGCGATCAAATCATTTATATTTTCCAAGCCTACTGACAATCTTAAAGTAGTCTCAGTCAAGCCATTCTTTTCCCTAATTTCCTTAGGTACATCAGAATGTGTCTGTGTCAGCGGATAAGTCAGTAAGCTTTCTGCCCCACCAAGGCTTTCTGCAAACTGGATTACTTTCACATTTTCCAAAACCATTTTAACCGTGTCATAGGAATCTGCATCAAAGGTAAGCATTGCTCCTGCTCCTCTGGCCTGTTTCTTTTGAAGCTCATATCCACGATGTTCCTTAAGTCCTGGATAATAAACCTTTTTTACCTTTGACTGTGTCTTCAAATATTCAGCCAGTTTTAAAGCATTTTCCTGAGCTCTGTCCAATCTAACTGCCAGAGTTTCCATACCTCTTAGCACCAGCCAGCAGTCAAATGGTGCCAATGTAGCACCAATGGTTTTATAAATCTCACGAAGCTGCCTGCTCAGTTCATCATCATTTACAACCACAAATCCTGCAAGCGTATCATTATGACCTGACAGATACTTTGTACCACTATGAATGACAATATCTGCTCCTAATTCCAATGGATTTTGAAGATATGGAGATAAAAATGTGTTGTCTACAATCAGCAATGCTCCTGCATTGTGTGCTATATCAGCAACCGTCTTTATATCTGTTATATTCATCATCGGATTGGTTGGTGTCTCTATAAAAAATGCTTTTGTATCATCTGTTATAGCTGTCTCAATATCATCTCTGCTAAAATCTATTGCAGTAAATTTCAAACCATTTTTCGCATTAATCGTGTTAAAAAGTCTAGTTGAGCCACCATACAAATCAGAATCCACAAGTATGTGGTCTCCTGGCTTGAACAATTCCATTACATTTAAAATAGCAGCCATACCAGTTGAATAAGCCAATGCGTCAGATCCCTTTTCAAGGGCAGAAATCTTTTTCTCCAAATGGTCACGTGTTGGATTCTGTACTCTTGAATAATCATATCCCGTGCTCTGTCCAAGTCCCGGATGTGCAAATGTTGCAGTCTGATATATTGGAAAGCTTATAGCTCCAAAGCGTTTGTCTCTATTATCCTGTTCCAAATGAATGCATTTGCTCTCAATTGATAAACTCATATCGCAACTTCCTTTTTTATAGATAATTTATTTATTACAAATAATACTATCCATCCCAGCATTTGAATAATATCTAAAAAAAAGAGCTCGTTATAGCCTTATTCTATAACAAGCTCTTTTAGTTAAAACAACATTTATATCTATTCTATTTTATAATTTTACTAATCTCTTCCAAGTACTTTTCAGCCAAAGCACTAGGCTTAAGATTTTTTCTTCGTATGTAACCTACAGTCATATGCTCATCTTCAGCCAGCTTAACTGCACAGAAGTCTGAACCATTCAAATCTTCGCAAATGATACCCGAGCAAATAGTATATCCATTAAGCCCCTTCATAAGGTTTAAACCTGTAGCTCTGTCACAAATTCTTATAAGCTGCTTATACTGGTATGTAGACAACATCTCCTCAGCAAAATAGAAAGAATTGTTCTTTCCCTGTTCAAATGATAAACATGGATAATCAGCAAGTTCTTCTATAGAAATCTTATCCTGCTTAGCCAGTGGATGTTCTCTCCACATATAAACATATGCTTCACAGTCAATCAGTGGATGGAATTCAAGATTATATTCTGCAAAGAGCTTTTCGAAAACCTTTCTGTTGAAGTCATTGATATAAAGAATACCCAGTTCGCTCTTCAGATCTTTTACATCTGTGATAACGTCATAGGTTCTTGTCTCATAGAAAGCAAATTCATATTCATCCATTCCAAACTGCTGAACCATCTTGGCAAAAGCGTCTACTGCAAATGCATAATGCTGGGCTGATACAGAGAAATGCTTTTTCTGGTTCTCCCCAGTGATATACTTATTCTCCATAAGCTCATACTGCTGTACAACCTGTCTAGCGTAGCCAACAAATTCTTCACCTGCAGGAGTCAATGCAATACCCCGATTGCTCCTTATGAATATCTCAATCCCGACCTCTTCTTCAAGCTCTTTTACAGCTGAAGAAAGTGAAGGCTGTGATATAAATAATTCTTTGGCTGCTTCATTCATAGATGAGGAATTAGCTATTACAATTATATATTTAAGCTGTGTAATGGTCATTAATACTTTTCTCCTAACCTGTTTTCATCATTATAATATTTCTAGAATGATCCTTTTTTTCCTGTCAAATCTTTGATAACTTCACCTGCAATAATGAGGCCTGCTACTGATGGAACAAATGCAAGACTTCCAGGAATTGGTTTATTCTGCTCAGTTACTCCTCCATTTGGACTAACTGGAATCTCTTCGGAATAAACGCATTTAAGTTTCTTAACACCTCGCTTTTTTAGTTCGTATCTCATCACCTTAGCCAATGGACACATTTTTGTCTTATAAATATCCGCCACCTTAAAGGCACTTGCTTCAAATTTATTGCCCGCTCCCATTGAGCTTATAATTGGAACACCAACTTCTTTACATTTCATAACAAGAGCTATCTTTGCCGTTACAGTATCTACCGCATCAATAACATAGTCATACTCTGAGAATGAAAACTCATTTGCATTTTCCGGCAAAAAGAAGCACTGATATGTTTTTACATCCACGTCCGGATTGATGTCCAGCATTCTTTCCTTCATGACATCGACTTTACTTTCGCCCACAGTTTTTGTCGTAGCTATTATCTGTCTGTTAATATTAGATACATCGACTAAATCCTTATCAATCAGATCAAAATGTCCTATTCCAGTTCTGACAAGAGCTTCGCAAACATATCCACCTACTCCGCCTACGCCAAAAACTGCGACTCTCACATTTTTCAACTTTTCCATAGACTCTTCGCCTAAAAGAAGCTGTGTTCTCGAAAACTGTTCCTTCATGTTTCGTATTTCCTCGTATTATCTGCTAAATACTTTTCTTCCAATAATTATTTCTCTAATTATATCAAAAAAAAGTTTGCTATAGAATAACCCTATAGCAAACTCTCTCATTTACATTTATTTCTGTCGGATATAATTCACAAACTGAATTATTCTCTAACAATCATATTCTCACGATCAGCACCTGTACCAATGAGCTTAACCATTGTACCTGTGTACTCCTCGATGAATCTGATATATGTCTTAGCTTCTTCTGGAAGTTCATCAAATGTCTTGCACTTTGAAACATCACCGAAGCCACCCTTGAACTCTTTGTATACTGGCTTAGCTGCTGCTAAGAACTGCTCATTTGTAGAGAAGTCTGTTGTCTCTACGCCGTTTACATCATAAGCAACACATGCCTTAAATGTATCAAAGTTACCAATTGTATCAAGGTGGTTAAGATTAATATAGTTAACACCATTAAGATCAATTGCATACTTAAGAGTTACAAGGTCAAGCCAACCACATCTTCTTGGACGCTTAGTAACTGTACCATATTCATGACCAAGATCACGAATTCTGTCACCAGTTGCATCCTTAAGTTCTGTTACATATGGACCCTCACCAACACGGCTCGAGTAAGCCTTGATAACACCATATACATCACCAATATCTCTAGCAGAAAGACCTGTACCTGTAAGGATACCACCAATTGTTGGATTTGAAGATGTAACAAATGGATATGAACCGAAGTCAATATCAAGAAGTGTTGCCTGAGCACCTTCAACTACCATGAACTTGTCTTCCTTAAGATACTTATGAAGAAGAGTTACTGTATCACATACATATGGCTTAAGAATCTCTGCATATTTCTTATATGTAGCAACGATTTCATCCGCATCACATGTTGGCTCACCATTGGCTGCAAGTAACTCATTTTTAACTTCAACCTGATGTCTGAGATTCTCTTCAAAGCTGTCTTTGTACATATCTTCAACTCTGAAACCACTTCTCTCATACTTATCACAGTAAGCTGGTCCAATACCATTCTTAGTTGTACCAATCTTATTTGCTCTCTTGTTCTCAAGCATTACATCAAGATTGCAGTGATATGGGAAGATTACGTGTGCCTTATCACTTATCTTTAAGAATCTATCTACGTCAATATCATGAGACTTAAGCATCTCAATCTCGCCGATTAATACTTCTGGGTTAAGAACTACACCATTACCGATAACAGCGATTGTCTTGTTAGAAAGAATTCCAGATGGGATAAGTCTCATTGCAAACTTTACACCATTGATAACAATTGTATGTCCTGCATTGTTACCACCTGTTGCACGTACTGAAACATCTGCAAACTGTGCAAGATAATCTGTTGTACGTCCTTTTCCTTCATCACCATAAAAGCAACCTAATACTACGCTGGCTTTTGACATTTTTTCCTCCTTAGGTTTTAAACCCAAATCTATAAAACATTGATAAATGCGCATTTCTCTACACTTTAGCCTAGTAAAGTGCACCAAACACACAAACATAGGTATAATATCACATTATTCCTTGTATTTCCACAGTTTTCTTGACTCTAATCATTAAATTTTCATAAAAGATCATAAAAAAACTGCCATTAAAAAACCTCTTTTCGAATTGACTGAAAAGAGGTTTTATATCTTTGAATATTCTGTTTTAGAATCCCATCTTTTTAATTCTGTCTACAGCTTCCTTAGTTGCATCTGCATCCCCAAATGCTGTAAGTCTGAAATAACCTTCACCGTGTGCACCAAAGCCTACACCGGGTGTACCAACTACATTGGCTGTTGAAAGAAGCTTATCAAAGAATGACCAGCTATCAAGTCCATTAGGAGTCTTAAGCCAGATATATGGCGCATTGACACCACCATAAACTGTAAATCCTGCTTCCTTAAGACCATTGAGAATATATGAAGCATTGTTCATGTAGTAAGCGATCTGCTCCTTAAGCTGCTTCTGTCCTTCTGCTGAGTAAACTGCCTCGCCTGCTCTCTGAATGATATATGGAGCACCATTGTACTTTGTTCCGTGACGTCTTGCCCACAAATCTCTGAGAGCAACACCTTCTCTTACAAGATCCTTTGGAATTACTGTATATCCAAGTCTTACGCCTGTGAATCCAGCGTTCTTTGAGAATGAATGAATCTCAATTGCACATGTTCTTGCCCCTTCACATTCATAGATACTGTGTGGTACACCTTCCTCAGATATATATGCTTCATAAGCAGCATCATAAATGATAACTGAACCATTCTTATTAGCAAAATCTACCCATTCCTGAAGCTTATCTTTTGTGATAGCTGCACCTGTTGGGTTGTTAGGGAAGCAAAGGTAAATGATGTCCGGAATTTCCTTTGGAAGTTCAGCTACAAATCCATTGTTCTCATCACAAGGCATGTAGATAAGATTCTTCCACTGACCTGTTGTCTCATCAAAGTCACCTGTTCTTCCAGCCATTACATTAGTATCAACATATACTGGATAAACCGGGTCACAAACAGCAACCTTGTTATCCTTACCAAAGATTTCCTGAATGTTACCAGAATCACATTTTGCACCATCACTAACAAAGATTTCATCAATCGCAATGTCTACACCGCGGCTTTTATAATCATATTTTGCAATTGAGCTTCTTAAAAACTCATATCCTAAATCAGGAGCATATCCCTTAAAGGTTTCCTTTACAGCCATTTCTGAAACAGCCTCATGAAGTCTGTCAATAATAGCTGGTGCCAATGGTTGTGTTACATCACCAATACCTAAGCGAATTACTTCTTTATCTGGATTCGCTTCCTGATATGCTTTGACTTTTTTACCAATGGTAGAAAATAAATAA
>JAZQOC010000072.1:0-4336 GCA_045627645.1 Lachnospiraceae bacterium | reverse complement strand
GCCCTGCGGAAGTCGCCTGATAAAGCCATCTGCATTTGCAAGTTTTGCAGCAGCCTTCACTTCTTCATCAGTTGCATTAAGCTTACCATATCTGATATTGTCAGCAACTGTTCCAGTAAATAAATGTGTATCCTGCAATACGATACCAAGACTGTGTCTTAAGTCATCAAGCTTAATCTTATTGATATTAATACCATCATATCTGATCTTTCCATCCTGGATAGAATAGAATCTGTTAATCAGATTTGTAATAGTTGTCTTACCTGCACCAGTTGAACCAACAAATGCAATCTTCTGTCCTGGCTTTGCATACAACTCTATGTCATGAAGAACCATCTTCTCATCAGTGTAGCCAAAATCTACACCATCAAATACCACGTCACCTTTAAGTTCAGTATATGTTGTAGTGCCATCGGCCTGGTGATAATGTTTCCAAGCCCAGTGGCCTGTATATTCTTCTGCTTCAGTAATTAGGGTTCCATCAACATTTGCGTTAACTAAAGTTACATATCCTGCATCTTCTTCTGGCTCAGAATCGATTACACCAAATAATCTTTCAGCTCCAGCCAAAGCCATAACGATAGCATTTGCTTGCATACTAACCTGATTAATAGGCATATTAAATGACTTATTAAATGTAAGGAAACTTACAAGCTTACCAATTGTAAGTCCCCAGTTAGTTTTAATAGCAATGAATCCACCAATAACAGCACAAAGAACATAACTCAAATTACCAATCTGGGCATTAAGTGGCATCATTACATTAGCATAAGCATTTGCTTTAAATGCACTGTCTCCAAGTTCATCATTAAGCTTTTTGAAGCCAGCCTTTGCTTCTTCTTCATGACAGAATACCTTTACAACTTTCTGTCCTGTCACCATCTCTTCGATGTATCCATTTACTTCACCAAGACTCTTCTGCTGCTTAGCAAAAAACTTTCCACTAAGTCCTGCAGTTTTAGCTGTAACAATCATTGTAAAAAATACCATTATCACAGTAACAATAGTAAGCGGAATACTTAATATAAGCATACTAATAAATACACTCACAATAGTAAATGCAGCATTAATAATCTGAGGAATAGACTGACTAATCAACTGCCTGAGCGTCTCAATATCATTGGTGTAAACACTCATGATATCGCCATGTGTGTGACTGTCGAAATAACGAATTGGAAGTTTTTCCATATGCTCAAATACATCATTTCTTATATCACGTAAAACATTTTGAGTAACAAGTGCCATTATTCTATTCTGTGTATAATTCGCAATAATACCCATTGCATAAAAACATGCAACGCGCAAAATAGCATTGCGAAGTGGAGTAAAATCAGGCGAATCTGTAAGCACAAACGGAGTAATATAATCATCAATAAGTGATCTTGTAAATAATGTACCCTGAACGTTACAAAGAACACCTACAATAATCATTATAAATACTGCAATACAGTGAAACTTATAATCCTTAAATACATACTTAAATACTCTTTTAAGCTGCTTTCCTGGATCCTTTACCTGAGGTTTCATTTTAACACCTCTTGGAGGTCTAGCTGGTCCTGGCATATTACTTTACCTCCTTTTCATCGAAATCACCGCCACCCTTTGTCTGAGTTTCGTATATCTCTTTATAAATATCATTTGAGTTCAGCAATTCTTCATGAGTACCAAATCCGACAATCTTGCCTTCATCCATAACAATTATTCTATCAGCATCCATCAGAGAATTTATACGTTGAGCAATAATAAGTTTTGTTGTTTCTGGTAGAAACTCTCTAAACGCTTTTCTGATTTTTGCATCCGTCGCAGTATCAACAGCACTAGTAGAATCATCAAGGATAATAACCTTAGGTTGCTTCATAATAGCTCTTGCAATACAAAGACGCTGCTTTTGTCCACCTGATACATTAGTACCACCCTGAGTAAGTTCAGTATAATAACCCTCTGGCATCTTACTTATAAATTCATCTGCACAAGCAAGTTTACAAGCTTCTATACACTGCTCTTCTGTTGCGTCCTTATTCCCCCATCGAAGGTTATCAATAATAGTTCCAGAAAAAAGAACATTATTCTGAAGAACAACCGCCACACTGTCTCTTAATACCTGAAGGTCATACTTTCTAACATCTATACCACCTACTGTTACAGTACCATCTGAAATATCATATAAACGGCTTATGAGATTAACAAAGCTTGTCTTTGCACTACCTGTACCACCCATAATACCAATTGTTTCTCCAGATTTAATAGAAATGTTAATATCCTTAAGAACAGGCTCCTCATTATTAGCTTTATATGAGAAATTCACATGATCAAATACTATACTACCATCCTTTACTTCCATTACTGGATTTTCTGGATTAACAATATCTGCTTCTTCTGTTAAAACATCATATACACGTTCAATACTAGCTGAGCTCATTGTAATCATAACAAATACAAAACTTAACATCATAAGACTCATGAGTATATTCATACAATATGCAAGTAGTGATGTAAGTTCACCTGTAGTAAGTGACTCAGATACTATCATCTTCGCACCAACCCAGCTGATTATAATGATACATGTATATACAGTAGCCATCATTACTGGGCCATTTGTAATAACACGACATTCAGCCTTGTAAAAAATGTCTCTGATATCCTGACTTGCCTTCTTAAACTTACTAATTTCTTCTTCTTCTCGAACGAATGCCTTAACAACTCTGATTGCTGACACATTTTCCTGTACAGAATTATTAAGAACATCATACTTAGGAAATGCTTCTCTAAAGAGCTTTGTAGCACCTTTAATGATAAAGAATAAGAAAACAGCCAATGCAAATACAGCAATAAGGTAAATACTGGCAAGATGCGCATTAATATAGAAAGCCATAATAAGTGCACATATCATACTAAAAGGTGCTCTCATTGCCATTCTTAAGCACATTTGATAACCATTCTGAATAGTTGTAACATCAGTAGTCATTCGAGTAACAAGTCCTGCAGTTGAATACTTATCAATATTACTGAATGCAAAGGTCTGAATATTGTTGTACATAGCCTCACGAAGATTTTTACCAAATCCAGTAGATGCTCTCGCACCAAATGCACCTCCACCGATTCCTGTAAGCAAGCTCATAGCAGCCACTAACAACATCAATCCACCTATCTTCATGACATGTTCCATATCACCTACAGCTATACCACCATCGATAATAGATGCCATAAGATAAGGAATAAGTGTTTCAAACAAAACTTCAAGTATCATACACGCAGGTGTAAGAAATGAAGCCAGTTTGTATTCTTTTACTTCCTGTAACAATCTTTTAACTTTCATTTTTTGTACCTCATTTTTTCATACAAAAGATATTATACCACCAAAAAGAAAAAATAAATGTAAAAAAAATATGAAAAAAGGGACGGATAAAATCCGTCCCTAAATAGGTCTATATTATAGCTATATCTTATAACTGTGGACCAGCTGCAACAAGTGCCTTACCAGCATCATTTGTTGTATACTTCTCAAAGTTCTTGATGAATCTTCCAGCAAGATCCTTAGCCTTTACTTCCCACTCAGAAGCATCTGCATATGTATCTCTTGGATCAAGAATCTTTGGATCAACTCCTGGAAGTGCTGTAGGTACTTCGAAGTCGAACATTGGAATCTTCTTTGTTGGAGCTGTCTTGATGTCACCGTTAAGGATTGCATCGATGATACCTCTTGTATCCTTAATTGTGATTCTCTTACCTGTTCCATTCCATCCTGTGTTTACAAGATAAGCCTTAGCGCCGTTAGCATTCATCTTCTTAACAAGCTCTTCGCCGTACTTTGTTGGGTGAAGCTCTAAGAATGCCTGACCGAAACATGCTGAGAATGTAGGTGTTGGGTCTGTAATACCTCTTTCTGTACCAGCTAACTTAGCTGTGAAACCTGAAAGCAAGTAGTACTGTGTCTGCTCTGGTGTAAGGATTGATACTGGAGGAAGAACTCCGAAAGCATCAGCTGAAAGGAAGATTACGTTGTCAGCTGCAGGTCCTGCAGAAACCTTATTAACCTCAGCAGCAATATTGTTGATATGTGAAATAGGATAAGAAACACGAGTATTCTCTGTTACACTCTTATCATCAAAGTCGATTGTTCCATCTTCAGCAACTGTAACGTTCTCAAGAAGAGCGTCTCTCTTAATTGCGTTGTAGATATCTGGCTCAGACTCTTTATCAAGACCGATAACCTTAGCGTAGCATCCACCTTCAAAGTTGAATACTCCGTTGTCATCCCAACCATGCTCATCATCACCGATAAGACGTCTCTTAGGATCTGTTGAAAGTGTTGTCTTACCTGTTCCTGAAAGACCAA